>JBHEOU010000016.1:0-16322 GCA_046260645.1 Bacteroidales bacterium
ACCCTGACGTGGCCATGAGAAGGGACATTCTGATGAACGCGATCCTGCTTGACTCCCTTGAGCGTGAGCTGGACATAAGGGACAAGTACTTCCGCGACCTGAATGACGTCATCTCAGGCAGGCAGCCCATAGGCCAGGTGGCCAGACGGGACAGCACCCGTGACTACAGTAATATAGTGTTCAAAAGATCTGCTGAAGACTCTGTCCTGAGGGCAAGGGTGGAACAGGAGGAGAGGTATAGTCTCGCCTCGGGCACAACCACACCCGCCAGGGGCACCAGCCTTACGAGCATCCATTTCTTCCCGCCGGTAAAAGGCATCGTGTCGAGTAATTTTGACCTGCGCACAAGACACTACGCCACCGACATCGTGACCCAGCCCAAGGCTGTGGTATCATCGACCCTCGACGGCACCGTGATAATGACGGGATGGACAATGGAGACGGGTTTTGTGATGATGATTCAGCACAGCAACAATATTATCTCCGTCTATAAGCACAACGCCAGGCTCCTCAAGGAGATGGGTGACAGGGTATGGGCCGGAGAGGCTATCTCCATCGTGGGTGACTCAGGCGAGCTGTACACCTCGGGCCCGCATCTCCATTTTGAGCTGTGGCATAACGGAGAGCCTCTTGACCCGGCACAATACATCTTCTTCTGACATCAGACCGGCAGATGCACAAGCGACTCGCAATTCTCGGTTCAACAGGATCGATCGGCACCCAGACCCTCGGTATCGTAGCCCGTTATCCTGACCTCTTCACTGTTGCAGTCCTTGCTGCAGGCAGTAACGCAGAGCTGCTCATGGAGCAGGCGAGGCTTTACAGGCCTGAGAGGGTAGTCATTGGGAACGAGGCTTTTTACAGTATGATAAGCGATGGCCTTGCCGGCCTGGGTATTGAGGTTCTTGCAGGAAGAGAGGCATTTGAGGAGGTGGTATCATCTGACGGCATTGATGCCGTGGTTGCTGCCATGGTGGGTTTTGCGGGTCTGAGGCCTACAGCCGCAGCGGTGCAGGCGGGGAAAGAGATTGCCCTGGCCAATAAGGAGACACTGGTGGTGGCCGGCGAGATGATCACCCGCAACGCAGCCATGACCGGCAGCGTGCTTCTTCCGGTAGACTCGGAACACTCGGCCATCTTGCAATGCCTCAACGGCGAGCCGCGCGGCTCGGTAGAAAAAATTATCCTCACCGCATCCGGAGGACCCTTCCGCAATACCCCGCAGAGAGACTGAAAAAGGTCACCCCGCTGGAGGCACTGCGCCATCCCAACTGGAGCATGGGCAGCAAGATCACCATCGACTCAGCCACACTGATGAACAAGGGCCTCGAGGTGATAGAGGCCCACTGGCTGTTCGGCACTCCCCCCGACAAAATCGAGGTGCTTATCCACCCGCAGTCAATAATTCACTCGCTGGTGCAGTTCAATGACGGATCAGTGAAAGCACAGCTGGGCGTGCCGGACATGAGACTGCCTATTCTCTATGCCCTGACCTACCCTGAGAGGGTTATAACAGAACTGCCCCGGCCGTCACTCTCTGAGATAGGCTCCCTCACCTTTGAAGAGCCTGATCAGGAGCGCTTCCGTTGCCTGCCTCTGGCACGCGCGGCCCTGACGACCGGTGGCAATATGCCCTGCGCGCTCAACGCAGCCAACGAGGCAGCCGTGGCGGCATTCATTCAGGAAAAGATAGGATTCAATGACATCGCGGGAACAGTGGAGCATGTGATGGAAAACACAACATTCAATGATGAAGCATCAATGGATATATATGAGGAGACCGACCGGAGAAGCAGGAGTCTGGCCAAGGAGTACATAAGCAAAACAACAAAAAGATGACCGTTCTTATCAAAATACTGCAGCTGTTGCTGTCATTGTCAATACTGGTTATTGTCCATGAATTCGGACACTTTGTGTTCGCCCGCCTCTTCAAGACGAGGGTGGAGAAGTTCTATCTCTTTTTCGACTGGCCATTTGCAATCTTCAAGCGTAAATGGGGGGATACGGAATTTGGTATCGGCATGATACCCCTGGGAGGGTATGTAAAAATCTCAGGGATGATTGACGAGTCGATGGACAAGGAGCAGATGAAACAGCCACCGCAGCCTTATGAGTTCAGGTCGAAGAAGTCATGGCAGCGTCTCATGATAATGCTTGGCGGAGTTTTTTTCAACTTCATCTTTGCCCTGCTCATCTATGTGGGAGCACTGAGTGTCTGGGGCGAGACCTATCTGTCTGCCTCGAACGTAAAATACGGTATCCTTACCGATTCAACAGGTTATGCCCTGGGCCTCCGCAATAATGACAAGATCATTTCTGTTGACGGAGAGCCGGTTGATAACTTCTATGCCATCGTCCCCGACATACTGCTGAATGAACGCGAGAAGATCACCGTCGACAGGCAGGGAGAGATAGTTGATATTCCGATCAAACGCGAATTCATCCCTGTGCTGCTGAAAAATCCTGATATCATTGATGCACGGATACCCTTCGGGCCATTCGTAGTCACGGGTTTTGCAGAAGACTCACCTGCCAGGAATGCAGGCATGGATCTGGGTGATGAGATCATTGCCATTGACAGCATCCCGTTTGAGTGGTATGATGAATTCCAGGGTTACATTGCTGAACGCAAGGGAGAGCCTGTGACCATCACCGCCAGGCGCGACGGCGAGCTGGTTGATTTCACATTTGCAACGACAGAAGCCGGGATACTGGGTGTTATCAGGGATGTCTCCAACATATTGGAGATGAGCACTAAACACTATAGCTTCACCCAGGCAATCCCGGCAGGGATCTCAAAAGGATGGAAGACAACCGGGGACTATCTCAAGCAGTTCAGGCTGATATTCTCAAAAGACACCAAGGCATATGAATCACTGGGCGGATTCATTACCATCGGAAACATTTTCCCGGGCAAATGGAACTGGCAGGCGTTCTGGAATCTGACTGCTTTCCTGTCGCTTATACTTGCGGTAATGAATATCCTTCCCATTCCCGCGCTTGACGGAGGGCATGTCATGTTCCTCATCTATGAGGTGGTCACAGGCAGGAAGCCGAGTGACAAGTTCCTGGAGTATGCCCAGATAACAGGCATGATAATTCTGCTGGCACTTCTGATCTTCGCCAACGGGAATGACATCATCAAACTTATCAGAAAATGATAAATAAGCGGGAAGCAACACCTGTTGTGAAAGAATTACTACATTTGCATAAATTAATACTCTGAGAAATGGGAAAGATCGGACCTCTTGAAATTATCCTGATACTGGCGGTAGTGGTTTTAATGTTTGGCGGTCGCAAGATACCCGAACTGATGAAAGGCATTGGACAGGGCCTGAAGGAGTTTAAGAAAGCCAAGGACACTGACGGCGCTGAAAGCAAGAAGAGCGTTGAAGAAGAAAGCTAGGATCGGCATATAATAATTACGGGCCTGCATGTGAGTGCAGGCTTTTTCTTTCAGATACAGTGCACTATGAGAACACCGGCATTATTCTTAATCCTTGCAATGACAGTGATGGCCTCGTGCGGCGACTCATCACTTACACGTACTCTTCCCAATATCACCGGAACCACCGGTGAGGTCCTGGTTGTCATGGACAAGGCTCTATGGAACGGCAGCCCGGGTGCAGCCGTGAGGGAGCAGGTAGCTCCCTTCCTTGTCGGGCTTCCGCAGCCTGAACCGGCCTTCCGTATCCTGCCTGTCAATCCCGAGGGTTTCCGTGATATCTATATTGCACACCGGAATGTCCTGATTGTAAAGACCGGCATTGATTACAGTGACACGTTAGTTAATTACGCCAGGAACAGATGGGCAGAGACGCAGCTTGTCATCACGGTCACCGGCCCTGATTCGGCAGCTGTGGCGGACTGTCATCATGGCTGACCAGGTCTGCCGGGAAGGAGAGGAGCGTTCTCGTCTCGGGCGACAGGAGATGGGAGCTCATGATGCCGGCGGGATACAAGCCTGATTTCAACAGGGAGGCGATCATGATGGTCTCGGCGGAGACACCCTCAACCACACAATCGATAATCGTCTCCGTCACTGAACGGATGACATCGCGCATAGGTTGCATTGAGCTGGCCAATCTCACGGAGAAGGTCACCTCGGCAGAGGTAAAGGGACCCGACGGAGGATCATTTATGATCATTGAGAAGCAGATCCCCGTCAGCTGCCGCTCATTCAGGCGTCATGGCACTGACTATATCGAGATGAGGGGATTGTGGACACTCGAAGGGGGGTTTATGGGCGGGCCGTTCATCTCATATGCCTTCATAGACGAAGAGACATCACGCGCAGTTGTGGTCACGGGCTTCGTCTATGCCCCGAAAGAAGAGAAGAGAGAGCTGCTGCGCCAGGTAGAGGCGCTCATGTATACCCTCAGAAAAGCATCCTGATCAACTATAAGCTTCCGGGCATCATTTGCCGGGCTCACCGACAGGCATATAACGCTGGTCTCTTCTCACAGGAATGAAGCCGGCATCGCTGATGATCTGCTTCATTGTTTCCGGGTCAACCCTGAAGGGGTCGCCTGCGGCGCTGACCACATTCTCTTCAATCATAACCGATCCCAGGTCATTGGCTCCGCCGTGGAGCGATATCATGGCTGTCTCCTGGCCTACGGTAAGAATTGACGACTGCAGGTTGGGGATATTGTCGAGCACCAGCCTGCTGATGGCCACCAGCCTGAGATATTCCGTGGCGGTGACCTTGCTGCGTATGCCGTCTCTCCCGGCAAGCTTCGTGCCGCGGTCCATGAAGGGCCATGGGATGAAGGTGACGAAACCGTCATGGCCTTCAGGTCTGGCATCCTGCAGCTTACGCAGCAGCACCAGGTGTTCAATCCTCTCCTCCACCGTCTCGGCATGGCCGAACATCATGGTGGCGGAGGTAGGAAGGTTAAGCCGGTGAGCCTCCCGCATCACCCCCAGCCACTCGGCGGTGGTTGCCTTGGCGGGGGAGACGATCCGCCTGACCCTGTCTGAGAGTATCTCGGCACCGGCGCCGGGAAGGGAGTCGAGGCCGGCGTCACGGAGTGCCGTGAGCACGCCCTGGTAACTCATCTTCTCTGCACGTGCCAGCCATGCCACCTCCGGCGGACCGAGGGCGTGCAGCTTAACGGAAGGCCACCGTTTCCTGAGTCGCCTGAAGAGACCGGTATAAAAATCAAGACCGAGGGAGGGGTTCATGCCTCCCTGCAGCAACAGCTGGTCGCCTCCGAGGGCTATCAGCTCGCTGATCTTGCGGTCATACTCCTCATCCGTTGTCACATAGGCGTCATCACTGCCTGAGGTACGGCAGAAATTGCAGAAACGACATTGCGAGAAACAGATGTTGGTGATGTTCACATTGCGGTCAATCATCCAGCCTACCCTGTTGCCCGGGTGCATCTTCCGGCGGACACCGTCGGCAAGGTACATCAGCATGGCAAGAGGTGCCTCCTCCCACAGGCTCATCGCCTCCCGGGCTGTTATCCGCTGACCCCTGTCAACCTTGTCGTACAAATGTTCTGTAACACCCATTTTATGACACCCTGCGCATCGTGGCGGGAGTCCTCAAAGGTAATACAATTAAGCTAAATCATTCAATTATTTCATTAACTTTACCACGCTGAACAGCACTCTGCTGTTCGCCAGACCAGTAAAACAATGGAGAGAAAACTTATAACAGCGGGCATAACGCAGGGAGACATCAACGGCATCGGGTATGAGATCATCATCAAGGCTTTGGCCGATTCTTCAATCACCGACCTGTGTGTGCCTGTGGTATACGGCTCGCCTAAAGTGGCGGCATACCATCGCAAGGTGCTAAACATCACCAATCTCAGTTTCAACAATATCAGGACTGTTTCCGAAGCGCATCCCAACAAGGTCAACCTGGTAAACTGCCTCGGTGACGAGGTGCGTGTTGAGCTTGGCAAATCAACCCCGGAAGGGGGCCAGGCTGCGCTGGCAGCTCTCGAGAGCGCTGTCGCTGACCTGACTGCCGGCAAGATTGGCGTGCTGGTAACGGCTCCCATTGACAAGCATAATATTCAGTCTGACAAGTTCCGGTATACCGGGCATACTGACTATCTGAAAGCGAAGGTGAACGCCTCCGAGGCACTGATGCTTATGATCAGCGAGAGCATGAAGATAGGGTTTGCCACCGAGCATCTGCCACTGAAGGATGTCCCCGGGACCATCACTGTGCAGCATCTCCTTGGCAAGATGAGGCTGCTGAACCGGTCGCTCCTGCACGACTTTGCCATACGCGGTCCCCGCATTGCTGTACTGAGTCTCAATCCGCATGCCGGCGACGGCGGTCTGCTCGGCACCGAGGAGACGGATATCATCATCCCTGCCATCAACAAAGCCAATGAGGAGGGCATCCTTGCCTTCGGCCCCTATTCGTCTGACGGATTCTTCGGGTCAGGAGCCTTCAGCCGTTTTGATGCGGTGCTGGCAATGTACCATGATCAGGGCATGAGCGCCTTCAAGGCCCTCGCCTTTGACACCGGCGTCAATTTCACTGCCGGCCTTTCAGTGATAAGAACCTCTCCGGTGCATGGCCCCGCCTTCGACATAACAGGAAAGAACGAAGCCTCCGGCAACTCGATGCGGCAGGCCATATACGCTGCCTGCGACATCTTCTGCAACAGGCAGTTGTATGAGGAGATCTCACGCAACCCCCTTCAGCCCCAGAAGATCGAGATTCATTCCGAACGCGATCATGTTGACGAGCTGCCACCCGAGCCGGAAAATTACGACCCCCCATTATGATTGATTATATAACCGGAACTGTTACAGAACTGAACCCGGCGTTCGTGGTGGTTGAGTGTGGCGGCATAGGATATAACCTCAACATCTCGCTTAACACCTACTCGGCACTTGACAAGGCAGTTACATGCAAGATCCTGGTACATGAGTCGATCCGCGAGGATGCCCATGTGCTCTTCGGTTTTGCCACAGCCGATGAGCGTGACCTTTTCAGGCAACTGATCACTGTTTCCGGGGTCGGAGCCGGCACTGCCCGGATGATGCTTTCATCGGTCAGGCCGGGTGACCTTCGGGAGGCAATTTTCAGTGGTGATGTGGGCATTCTTAAGGCTGTCAAGGGCATAGGACTAAAGACCGCACAGAGGATCATTGTTGACCTTAAAGACAAAATAGGAAAACACGTCGGTTCCGGTGAAATAATTGCGTTTTCCGACAATACTGCACGTGAAGAATCGTTATCTGCTTTAGTGATGCTTGGATTTGCCAGGAACAGCGCCGCGAAGGCAGTTGACAGCCTCCTGAAGGAGGACAGAAAACTACCGGTAGAAGAGATAGTAAGGAGGGCGCTGAAACTGTTATAAAACAGGAGTGCCGGATTGCAGTTTTCTTTACAAAATAGAGGTCTTTGGATCAGGGTGGGGTTATTTTCTGTCCTGACCCTTATTTCTGTGGCACTTGACGCTCAGACCAGCACCGGCGACACTCTCCTGAAACTCAATGCTGATCCGGCCTTCCCCTGGGAGGCAAAGAAATCATCTCCCCTCTTCCTCAATAACCCCTCAAACATTTCGACGAAGGTTGAGTATGACGGCCGCAACAACCAGTACATAATCTACCAGAAGATCGGAGGGCTCGACTATCGCAGGCCGGTCTACATGAATCCTGACGAGTACCGCAGGTATGAGTTTGAACAGGCCATGCGTGAATACTGGGATGCCAGCCTGCGCGGTGACGCCTCGGGGTACAGGTCGTCACTCATCCCCCAGATAGAGGTGGGTGGCGAGACCTTTGACAGGATCTTCGGAAGTAACGTCATTAACATCGTGCCGCAGGGGTCGGCAGAGCTCATCTTCGGGATCAATATCTCACATACCGAGAACCCGACACTGTCAGAGAGACTGCGCACCATCGCCACCTTCGACTTCCAGGAAAAGATACAGATGAATGTCACCGGCACCATCGGCGACAAGATGCAGCTGGGCATCAACTACAATACGGAAGCCATGTTCGAGTTCGAGAACCGCACCAAGCTCGAGTACTCAGGCAAGGAGGATGAAATAATCAAAAAGATTGAGGCGGGAGATGTGACGCTGCCACTGAACGGCACACTCATCACCGGCAGCTACAGCCTCTTCGGCCTCAAGACAGAGCTGCAGTTCGGCAAGCTGACGATGACCACCGTCTTCTCGCAGCAGAAGGGCGAATCGTCGGTGGTGGAGGTAAAGGGAGGAGCACAGATCAGCGACTATGAGATCACCGCCGACAACTACGAAGCCAACCGGCATTTCTTTCTCTCGCAGCATTTCAGGGACAATTTCGATAAGGCTCTGGCCAATCTGCCCATTGTGAGCACCGGGGTGAACATAGAGAAGATCGAGGTGTGGATCACCAACAAGACCAGCCGCTTTGAGGATGTGAGCAACCGAAACATTGTAGCATTCCTTGACCTTGCCGAGAACCAGTCAAACATCTACAATCCCGTTCCGGCCTTCCAGGGCATTCCCGGCGCCCCGGTCAATCCCGCCAACAGCAGCAACGGACTCTACCAGGAGCTGAATTCAACCTACAGCGCGGTGAGGAATATTGACCAGGTGGCCGATGCCTTTGCGCCTCTGTATCCCGATTTCAACATCGGCCGCGACTATGAAAAGATAGAGAACGCCCGCAAGCTCACTGAAAGAGAATATACGGTAAACAGTCAGCTGGGATATATCTCGCTCAACATGGCCCTGAATAATGATGAGGTCCTGGCTGTGGCCTATGAATACACCTTCAACGGCGAGGTATTCAAGGTAGGGGAATTTTCAACCGACGGAATCACTGCCCCCGACGCACTGATACTCAAGCTTATCAAAGGAACTAACCTGACTCCCCAGATCCCTTCGTGGAAGCTTATGATGAAGAACATCTACAACATCGGGTCGGGAAGGATTGAGGCGAAGAATTTTGAGGTGAACATCCTTTTCCAGGATGACAAGTCAGGCAATGCACTCAATTACCTGCCCGGCACCCCGCTTGACGGTAAGGTGCTTCTTCAGGCTCTCGGGCTTGACCAGCTCAACTCACAGCTTGACAGAAAGCCTGACGGCCTGTTTGACTTTGTTGACGGGATAACGGTGATGGCAGAAAAGGGACGGATAATATTCCCGGTGCTGGAGCCTTTCGGCAGGCATCTGCTGAAATACATCACTGACCCTGAACAGATAAGAAAATACGTCTTCACCGAGCTCTATGACTCCACCCAGACGGTGGCCAGGCAGATGGCCGAGAAGAACAAGTATCTTCTCAGCGGCCAGTTCACCTCCGCCTCGGGATCGGAGATAAGGCTCAATGTGGCAAATATACCACAGGGATCAGTCAAGGTTACTGCCGGGGGTGTGACACTTGCCGAGAACGTTGATTATACCGTTGACTACAACATGGGGTCAGTGAAGATCATCAATTCCGCCCTGCTTGAGTCACAGACGCCGGTACAGGTTTCGCTGGAAAGCAACCAGTTCTTCGGGCTGCAGACAAAGAGCCTGATAGGAACACACCTGAACTACAGGTTATCAGACAGGTTCAACCTGGGGGGTACGGTCCTCCGTCTTACGGAAAGGCCCTATACCCAGAAGGTTTCTTATGGCGATGACCCCATCTCAAATACCATCTATGGGTTTGATGCATCGTACCGCGCTGACTCCAAGTTCCTGACAAACGCCATAGACTGGCTTCCGCTCATCTCAACCAATGCACCTTCAACAATCAATTTCTTCGGTGAGTTTGCGCATCTGGTTCCGGGCCACAGCAAAGCCATAACCTCGGCAGGGGCGGTCTACATCGATGATTTTGAGGCAAGCGAGATATCCCTTGACCTTCGTGCATTCAATGCCTGGTCCATGGCGAGCGTGCCCCAGGGACAGGATCATTTTTCCCTGAAGCCAAACTGAGCAAGGATATCAGGTCAGGCTTCAACAGGGCACGCCTGGCATGGTATGTCATTGACCCGCTCTTCCTCCGCAATGGATCAACCACGCCTGACTATATAAAAGCCAACCCTGACATTCAGTCCAGCCATTATGTAAGGGAGGTTTATGAGACTGAGATATTTCCCTACAAGGAATCCGCCAGCGGCATACCTACCAACATATCAGTCCTGAATATTGCCTTTTACCCTTTCGAGAGAGGTCCCTACAACTTCAATGTTCTGCCTGACGGCTACTCTGCAGGAGTTGGCGCCGACGGACTCCTAAGCTCACCGCGTACACGCTGGGGAGATGATGAGGGAGCTGCTCACCAATGACTTTGAGTCGGCCAACATACAGTACATCAAGTTCTGGCTCATGGACCCCTACGCAGAGAGTGCCGGACATGAAGGCGGTGACCTCTACTTTAACCTTGGAAACATCTCCGAGGATATCCTGCGCGATTCGCGCAAGCAGTTTGAGAACGGGCTCCCGACATCACCGCTGGTGGTGAATGTCGATACAACAGTCTGGGGCCGTGTGCCAACGGTGCAGGCGGTGGTGCAGGCCTTCGACAATAACATCGAATCACGCCGGTACCAGGATGTGGGGCTTGACGGGCTGGGCAACGAAGACGAACAGTCATTCTTTGACAGTTACCTCCAGGCAGTGGGGGCGGTGGTGAGCCCCGAGGTGCTTGACATGATCTTTGCAGACCCCTCAAATGATGACTTCCATTACTTCAGGGGAACCGACTACGACCTCCTGCAGCTTGGCATTCTGGAGAGATACAAGAAGTTCAACGGCACCGATGGTAACTCACCCACCTCTGAGATGTCAGACGAATCATATCCTACCAGCGGATCAACATTGCCTGACATGGAGGATATCAATCGCGACAATACCCTCAGTGAGACAGAGAGCTACTACCAGTATCACGTGAGTCTCCGGCCTGAGGACATGGTTGTGGGCAGGAACTTCATCGTTGATGAGGTTGAGTATACTGCCACGTTTGCCAACGGGGAGAAGTCGCCGGTCAAATGGTTCCAGTTCAAGATCCCTGTCACCGACTACGAGAGGGTGGTAGGATCGATACGCGATTTCAAGTCAATCAGGTTCCTGCGTATGTACATGCGCAACTTCGACGAGGAGGTGATAATGCGCTTTGCCCGTCTGGAGCTTGTCAGGTCGGAATGGCGCAAGTACAATATCGCATTCTTCGAGGGCGGTGAGCGTATCACGATACCAGAGGAGGCTGACGGGACCTTCGAGATAAGCTCGGTGAGCATAGAGGAGAATGCCGGTAAGGAGCCTGTGAATTATGTGCTGCCTCCGGGCTTCGACCGTGTCATAGACCCTGCCAACCCTCAGCTGAGACAGCTCAATGAGCAATCGATGGTGCTGCGGGTAAGAGACCTGGCTGACGGTGATGCAAGGGCAACCTACAAGAATGTCACCCTTGACATGCGCCAGTACCGCAGGCTGAAGATGGAGGTGCATGCCGAGGCTCTCATAGGGCAGCCTCTTCTTGATGACGAGGTCACCGTATTCATCAGGCTCGGATCAGATTACAAGGGTAACTTCTACGAGTATGAGATTCCTCTGAAGCTTACTCCCTACGGCAGGTATAGCAATGACAGCGAAGAGCAGAGGGCGGTGGTATGGCCTGAAGCAAACAGGCTGGATATTGACCTGTCACGGCTGCTCGAGGCCAAGCAGGCACGTGATGCGGCCATGAGGGAGAGTGGTTCAAGCCTCAGCGAAGCCGATATATATTCCATTTACGTGGATAATGCCCGTATCTCTGTCAGCGGTAACCCCAACCTCAGCAATGTCAGGGTTATCATGGCCGGCGTCAGGAACCCTATCAGGACGCGTAACCCGCAGAGGGATGACGGCGCCCCCAAATCTGCAGAGATATGGATCAACGAGCTTCGCCTGAGCGATTTCAGGGAGGAAGGGGGATGGGCTGCCAACGCTCAGATGCAGGCCCGCCTGGCCGACCTGGGTACCGTTAACCTCGTGGGACAGACCAGCACCCCGGGCTGGGGATCGATTGATAAAAAGGTCAATGAGCGAAGCATGGAGCAGGTGATACAATACGACCTCTCGTCTAACCTGGAGCTTGGAAAATTCTTCCCGGAGAAGGCCGGCATACGGATACCCGTTTACATGGGATACTCTGAGAACCGCATCAGACCGCAGTACGACCCGCTTAACCCCGACATCAGGCTTGATGAGTCACTTGATAATGCTGCATCAAGAGCGGAACGCGATTCAATCCTGAACCTGGCAGAAGAGTATACCCGGCGCCGTACCCTGACGGTCAGTAACGCCGGTACAACCAAAAGAGGAGAGAAGCCTCATGCATGGGACCCGGCGAACGTCTCCGTCAGCTACGCCTTTAACGAACTCTATAATACCGCTACCAAGACTGAGGTTGACCTTGAACGGACATACCGGGGAGGCATATCGTACGATTTTGACGCCAGACCTAAGAACTTCACCCCCTTCCAGAAGTCGGGACTTTTCAGTTCTCCTGCCTTAAGGCTGATCAAGGACTTTAACATCTATCTCTTTCCAAAGCACATCACCGTGCGTACTGACATCTACAGGTATTACAATGAGATAAAGACCCGTAATATCAATAATCCCGATCTTCTCATTGAGCCTGTCTTCACAAAGGACTTCCAGTGGACGCGTTTCTATGACATCAAGTATGACATCACCAAGCAGATGAAGCTCGACTTCACCGCCAGCAACATCGCGCGCATCGATGAGCCGGCAGGAGGGGTTGACAGAAGGCGTTACCCGGATATTTTCGATAACTGGCGTGATTCCGTAATGTCCAACCTGGCAGACATGGGCCGCACAACGAACTACTACCACCTGCTGAACCTCAACTATAATATCCCCGTCAACAAGCTGCCACTGCTTTCATGGGTGACTTCCAACGCCAGGTACAGCGCCAGGTATGACTGGCTTGCCGGAACAATTTTTCCCGACTCGCTGAATATCAGGCCGGGTAATATCATTAAGAACTCGAACAACGGGCAGTTCACCGTTCAGGCGAACATGACCAACCTCTACAGCAAGGTCAAATTCCTGAAGGAGATTGAGGCCTCCACCCAGCCCGGGGCCAAACGACGCATGAGCCTGGGATACGAGGAGGTAACCCATTCGCGGCGAGGGATCCCCCTCAGGGCCGGAAAAGCCAGGATCATCAACCATAACCTGAAGACAAAAGATGTGACTGTCACCGTCACTGCGCCTGATGGCACCGTTGTTAACGGGAAGTATGATGTAGTATCCGACATGAGGATAGACTATATCTCTGACACTGATGTCACCAATGCCAGCGTCGATATCAAGGGGAGGGTTGAGAAGAAGCCGGGTGTTGCCAATGTCGCCGCCAAATATCTCATACGTTCCCTCATGGCGCTGCGAAATGTATCTGGAACATATACGATAGAGCAGGGGCACATCATGCCGGGCTATCTTCCCGGCACCTCTTTCCTGGGCCAGCAGAGCTACCAGGGCATGGCATCGCCGGGGTGGCGTTTCCTGGTGGGCCTCACCGATGAACGATTCTTTGACGAGGCAATCATCAACGGGTGGATCACCACTGACACACTTCTCAACAATGCCGCAACCTACAGTGAACGTGAACAGATTAACCTCAGGGCCAACATCGAACCTTTCCCCGGCTTTCGCATAGACCTGACGGCTGACCGGCGTTATTCCCAGACGATATCTTCGTACCTCAGGGCCAACAGTTACGGCGAATTCCCTGACAGCACCAGGAACACGCGCATCACCGGCAACTTCACTATATCAATCATCTCATGGGGTACGGCCTTTGAGAAGATACCAAAGTCAGGCGATTATGTGTCGCAGACCTTCGAGCAGTTCCGCACCAATACCATCCTCATCTCGCAGCGCCGGGGCAATGAGCGCAGACAGGCCGACAATTCATATGACCCTGACTTCGATCCTGTCACCGGAGAGCAGATCACCGGACCCTACACCAGCGGCTACGGTCTCACTTCGGGTGAGGTTCTTGTGCCTGCCTTCCTGGCCGCCTACACAAGGAGGGACGCGGAAAAGATATCCCTCTCTCCCTTCCCGTCGGCTCTGCATATGATGCCCAACTGGAGGATCAACTTCGAGGGACTGACCAAGTTCGAGGCGGTAAGGAAGATTTTCAACTCGGTGAGCCTCTCACACCAGTACAGGTCAACATATACCATAGGTTCATTCAACACCAGCCTCTACTATAACCCGGATGAGGACGGCATAAGCAGGATACGTGACCTGAAGTCGAACTTCATACCGAAACATGAGATCAACACCGTAACCATCAATGAGCAGTTCAGTCCTTTCATAAATATAGATCTCGGGTGGAAGAACTCACTCTCCACAAGGATAGAGTACCGCAAGTCACGTACCGTCACTCTCAACCTGACCAGTAACCAGGTTGCTGACATAAGGAACGAGGAGATAACCATCGGTGCCGGATACCGGTTTGACGATGTGGCCATCAACCTTCGCTCACGCACCGGCCAGCGTGCTCTCAAGAGTGACCTTAACCTGAAGCTTGACTTTTCAATCAGGGACAACAAGACCCTGGCCCGCAAGCTGATAGAGGAGGTGAACCAGCCGGTGGCAGGGCAGAGGGTGTTCACCATTGGCACCACGGCCGACTATGTGCTGAGTGACAGGTTCAACCTGCAGATTTATGCTGACCACTCGATGAATGACCCGTTTGTTGCCAACACATTCCTTACCTCCAATACCAACTTCGGCTTCAGCCTCAGGTTTACCCTTGTACAGTGACGGGTCATCTTCACCGGGTTAAAAAAAGTAATTATCAGGGATTAAATACTAAAAAAGATGTATTTTTGACACTCTGAAACCTGTAGATCAAAGTCAAACAAATAAAATATCAAGCGATGAATGTTCCTGCAAACCTGAAGTACACCAAGGATCATGAGTGGGTTCTTGTCAAAGGCAATGAAGCTGTGGTAGGCATTACCGATTTTGCGCAGCATGAGCTGGGCGATATAGTGTTTCTGGAGATCGAGACCGTGGGAGAGAAGCTTGGTCACGGTGAGGTCTTCGGCACGGTGGAGGCCGTCAAGACCGTGTCAGACCTTTTCATGCCTGTCAGTGGCACCGTTACGGAGAAGAATGAGGATCTTGACACAGCCGCGGAGCTTGTCAACAGTGATCCCTACGGCAAGGGCTGGATGATAAAGGTAGCCATCGAAGACCCGTCAGAGCTTGACGCGCTTCTTGATGCCGAGTCGTATAAGAATCTGATTGGAGCATAATCACCTCATAATAAGTTAAAGAAAAAGCTGCTTTCGGGCAGCTTTTTTTTGTGATTTGCGATTTGCGATAACTACAACGTTTTCTTGACCTGCACGGTATGGTATCCTTCGATTACGTCTCCGACCTTAATGTCATTGAAGCCGTCGATGTTCAGTCCGCATTCATAGCCTGAGGTAACCTCCCTGACATCGTCCTTGAAACGCTTCAGTGAGCCCAGATCGCCCGTATGTATTACTATGCCGTCACGTATGACCCTTATCTTGGTGTTGCGGTTTATCTTCCCGTCGCGTACGAAGCACCCGGCCACCGTTCCAACTTTCCCGATATCGAATACGTCACGCACCTCCACGGTTGCGACGATCTCTTCCTTGATCTCCGGTGAGAGCATGCCCTCCATGGCGGCCCTGATCTCCTCAATGGCGTCATAGATGATCGAATAGAGGCGTATATCGATGCCCTCCTTCTCAGCCAGTTTCCTGGCGCTGAATGACGGTCTCACCTGGAAGCCTACCACCACGGCGTTGGAAGCAGCAGCGAGCAGGATGTCAGATTCGGATATCTGTCCCACAGCCTTGTGTATGATGTTGACCTGTATCTCTTCGGTTGAGAGTTTGATCAGCGAGTCACTGAGAGCCTCGACGGACCCGTCAACGTCTCCCTTGACAATGATATTGAGTTCCTGGAAGTTGCCGATAGCAATCCGGCGCCCGATTTCATCGAGGGTGATATGCTTCTGTGTGCGCAGTCCCTGCTCTCTCTGCAGCTGTGATCTCTTGGTGGCAATTTCCTTGGCCTCCTTATCGGATTCCATGACGTTGAACTTGTCACCAGCCTGCGGTGCTCCGTTCAGCCCGAGGATTAGCACCGGCATTGAGGGGCCGACCTCGCTCACCTTCTGGTTACGCTCGTTGTACATGGCCTTTACATGGCCGTAGCAGCTTCCCGCAATCACAACATCACCCAGTTTGAGTGTTCCGGCTTTGACCAGCACCGTAGACACGAAGCCACGTCCCTTGTCGAGCGACGATTCGATGACCGTACCCAGTGCAAGCTTGTAAGGATTGGCTT
>JBHEOU010000160.1:0-3711 GCA_046260645.1 Bacteroidales bacterium
CTTCCCCCGGTGAGATCCGCAATCTGCTTCAGCAGCTCTTCATCAATCTCGACCTGCATTTTCTGATAGCGCATACCGAACGGGGTCTGTACCGGGTAATCGGCAAAACCCATGCTCCCTACTCCTATCGTATATACCCTGACCCCGAATGTCTTAGCTATCTCAGCAGCGGTCACAGGGTCTATCGATCCCATATTGTTAACCCCGTCAGTAAGCAGTATGATCACCTTGCTTATCGCGTCCGAGTCCTTGATCCTGTTTATGGCTGTGGCCAGGCCAACGCCAATAGCAGTGCCGTCTTCGATTATTCCGCTTTTCACCTCCCTCATCAGGTTTATCAGCACCGCATGGTCAGTAGTCAGAGGACACTGAGTAAAACTCTCCCCGCTGAATACTGTCAGCCCCATCCGGTCATAGGGCCTGCCGTTGATAAACTCCGTGGCGACATTCTTGGAGGCTTCCAGCCTGTCAGGATTGAAGTCGCGTGCCAGCATTGAGCCTGATACGTCAAGAGCCAGGACGATATCTATTCCCTCGGTGGTGGAGCTCTGCCATTTGTCAACGCTCTGCGGCCTGGCGATTACAATGATCACCAGGGCAATGACAATGATCCTCAGGGCGAAGAGGATATGCCTCAGGTAATGGCGGAATGTCTTGTGACCGTTCATGAGGAATCCTGCCGTGGAGAGCTTCACAGAGGCGTGGGCCTTTGACTGCCGGTAGATATAATAAGCCAGAAGCAGCGGTATGACCAGCAGGAACCAGAGGAACCATCCGTTCTCAAACACAATGTTATGCATCTGCCCCTCCTTTCTGCTTCTGGATCTTCCGCACCTTCTTCTTCTTCTGCAGCAGCTTCTCCTTATCTTTATCCTTTTCCTCCCCGGCCCGGATCTCAGCAACCCTGGTCTCCTCAACGAAACGGACGGCGTCAGCATGATAATTCTCATGAAGTGCGCCCTCTGGAACATATTTGGCAAATTTGACCATGTCAGAGAGTGAAAGCAACTCTTTCACGAGAGACATCTGTCCTCCAGTGGTGACCGCAGCCTTCTGAAGCATTCGTACGGTCTCGTCTGTTGTCAGCTCAGGGGAACTGATACCGTAACGGTTGTCAATATATCTTCTGGTTATATCCGACAGTCGTGAGTAGTACTCCTTGATCTCACCCTTCTGCCACAGCTCTTCGGCTCTGAGGGCATTCAACTCACGCAGGGCTATTACATGGGCTGGTTCAGGAGGCGCGGGAGGCCTGACGAACCTCCTGAGCGGATTTCTTGGCAGGAAACGGGCAAGAATATAGAGTACAATAGCTGCAATAAGGGCAATCACCAGCCACGGCAGCACCTCTGCAAAGGTCACCGGAGCACTTCGTGGCCCGATGATGTCAAAGATGACGTCAGTAGTGTCCGGAGGCGTCACATCGGGTCGCTGTACCTTAAGAAAGGAATAATCGGAATAGTATCTCAGCAAGCTGTCGCCTGACACCATCTCCGCATAAAATGGAGGAATGGTGTATGTTCCTGAATCAAAAGCCGTAACCAGGTACCTGTCAGTTATGGTGAGGTTACCCTCAGGCGAGAGCGCAGTGTCTCGCGGACTACGTGACAGTATAATGATCTTCCCGGCCAGGGTGTCGGTGACGGTGTTAAGCTCCGCCGTGATACCTGCGGGGATCTTTGCGGTAACGGTGAAACGTGTCTGATCTCCAATGAGTATGATTGTTGTGTCAGGTGATGAGGTGACCTTAATCTCCTGCGGCAGGGAAGCGGCAGAGAGGAATAGCAGCATGGCAACGGATATGGCAGCCCTTCTCATTGTTCTACCTGTGTTTGAAAAGTGAGATGAGAGGTTTGATGTAATCCTCGCCGGTGCTGATTGATGCCACATCCACCCCGCAGTTTACGAAGGTGTTGCTGACGGTATCATTATGCCTCTTCCAGAGGGCGGCGTACTCCTGCCTGATCCTGGCTGAGGATGTGTCAATCCAGTTCTCCTTTCCCGATTCCGGGTCGGTAACCTTCATGAAGCCAACGTCAGGTATCTCCTTCTCGCGTCTGTCGGTGATGCGAAGGGCTACGACGTCATGCTTGCCCGAGGCGATGCGCAGTGACTCGATAAAAGGCGGGGCCATGAAATCAGAAAGAATGAATGCCGTGCATCGCTTCCTGATGACGTTTGTCAGATATCGCAGGGGCTCCGAGAGAGAGGTGCCTGATTCCTGCGGCTCATAGCTTAGCATCTCACGGATGATCCGCAGCATATGCCCCCGTCCCTTCTTAGGAGGGATGTACTTCTCAACCCTTCCTGAGAAGAGCATGAGTCCTACCTTGTCATTGTTGGCTATGACGGAATAGGCCAGCACGGCCGCGATCTCGGTCATCAGCTCCCTCTTGGTAGAAGCTACGGTGCCGAAGTCGCCCGACCGGCTGACATCGACAAGCAGCATCACCGTCAGTTCGCGCTCCTCCTCGAATATCTTGACATAGGGATGACCGAACCGTGCCGTGACGTTCCAGTCTATGCTGCGAATGTCATCTCCGAACTGGTATTCACGCACTTCGCTGAAGGCCATTCCCCTCCCACGGAAGGCACTGTGGTACTCACCCGCAAAGATCTGACGGGTAAGGCCCCTTGACCTTATCTCAATCTTCCTTACCTTCTTAAGCAGTTCTGTTGTTTCCACTTCTGCCTCTCTGCTTTGTCCTCTCATAGGTCACGGTAAAAAACCATGACTCCTTTTTCAGCCTTACGGATATCTCCTCTCCACCGGACCTGTAACTCCACAGGTTTGCCTCTCCAGGTCTGTATAACTCGTTAAGCTCCTTAATCTTCCTGTCATAACAGAGGTTGTCGCATGTGATTCTTATACCGTTGCACCTGCCCTTTTCATCAATGAAGACCACCCATGTTTCGTTATCATCAACTGAACTGTACTTCAGATACCTGTATGTGTTGTTTATGACCTTGTTGTCGAGAGAGAGTCGGGGCCTGTCTGCAGCCATGATCTCCCTTATTTTTTCTTCAGGAAGGCCGATGAAATCCTGGGCTTCAGCAGCCGGGCCCGTCAGGGTCAGCAGTATGATGATGAACGGTATGCTCTTCATGCCGGCTACGGTACTTCAACCGTGTTAAGTATCTCTGTAATGATATGATCCTGGGTGATATTCTCCGCTTCAGCCTCATAGGTAAGCCCAATGCGGTGACGCAGCACGTCGGCGCACAGGAAACGCACGTCCTCGGGCACCACGAAGCCTCTGCGCCTGATAAAGGCGTAGGCTTTGGCCGCCAGGGCAAGGTTGATGCCTGCCCTGGGTGAGGCGCCATAAGAAATCAGCGGGGTGAATTTTGACAATCCGTATTTGTCGGGCTGCCTGGTTGCAAACACTATATCGAGGATGTAGTTCTCGATCTTCTCATCGAGGTAAACCTCTCTCACAACCGATCTTGCCCTGAGGATATCTTCCGGCTTCAGGATGGTTTTTGCCACCGGGAACACGCTGGCCAGGTTCTCGCGAATTATCATCCGCTCTTCCTCCTTCTCGGGATAGGTTATGACTACTTTAAGCATAAACCTGTCTACCTGTGCTTCAGGCAGAGGATAGGTACCCTCCTGTTCAATGGGGTTCTGTGTAGCCAGGACCATGAACGGTTCCCCGAGCTGGTATGTGGTCTCCCCTATGGTCACCTGCCGCTCCTGCATGGCTTCGA
>JBHEOU010000160.1:3896-4198 GCA_046260645.1 Bacteroidales bacterium
TTCCTCTTTCCTCTGGCTGTAGATCATGGTACCGATGAGGTCCGCCGGCAACAGGTCGGGGGTGAACTGTATCCTGCTGAACTTTGTATCAATGATCGAAGCCAGGGTCTTGATTGCAAGTGTCTTGGCAAGACCAGGAACCCCTTCAAGCAGTATGTGCCCGTTGGAGAGCAGGCCTATCAGCAGCGAGTCAGTCAGATGACGCTGACCGACGATCACTTTGTTTATCTCCTGCCTGACAAGGTCAACAAAAGCACTCTCTTTTTCGATCTTCTCATTAAGGAGCCTGATATCAGTTGAAT
>JBHEOU010000161.1:0-3618 GCA_046260645.1 Bacteroidales bacterium
AGGGTTATCATTTCCACTGTGCCCCTCCCTTCCCCCTGACAAGCAGCAATATAAACAGCGGTGCGCCTATCACCGATGTCAGGATACCCACAGGCAGCACCATGGGCGAGATGAGCGTCCGGGCAACGATGTCGCAACCGACCATAAAGGCTGCTCCGGCGAGGGCTGCTCCGGGTATCAGGAACCGCTCATCGCTGCCGATGACCCTTCTGACCATATGGGGCACCACCAGCCCCACGAAGGCAATGATACCGTAGAATGAGACCACCGCCGCCGTGGCCAGCGAGGCCAGGATCATGGCGGTGAGCCTCAGCCGGCCGATATTCACCCCCAAACTGCGCGCAGTCTCGTCGCCTGCATCAAGAGCGTTGTAGTTCCACCGGTTGCGATAGAAATAGATCATCACGGGCAACAGGATGATCACCTGTAACAGCAGCTCGTGCCATCCCCCCTTGCTCAGGTCGCCGAAGGTCCAGAAGACGATGGCAGCCAGCTGCACATCGTCGGCCAGGTATTGTATGGCCGCTGTCAGTGCCGTAAAGAGCGAGCTGGCAATGATACCGGTCAGGATCATATTCTCAGGGGTGGCCCCTCTGTGTCTGGCCACAAGCAGTATCAGGAAGCAGGCGATGAGCGACCAGAAGAAGGCCGAGAGAGTTACGATATAAGGGTTTGCGATGAGCACGGCATCACTGCTGCTGCTGTGCATGCTGCCGGCACCGAATATTATAACTGCAAAGGCAGCCCCGAAGGCGGCAGCATTGCTTATACCCAGGGTGAAGGGCGACCCCAGGGGGTTGCGCAGTACGCTCTGCATCACCACACCGCTGACAGAGAGGGCTATGCCGCTCACTAGCCCCGCCAGCACGCGCGGCAGCCTTATCTGCATCACGATACCGCGATGGAGAGCCTCTCCCTCTGAACTGAAAAGGGAGAACAGGTCGCTGAGGCTGATGCTGCTGGGGCCGAGCGCCAGGCCCAGCACCCCCAGCAGCAGTGTAACCAGGGCAGCGAGCCAGAGGAACCTCCCCTTGCGCTCAGTGAAGCGCAGGTACTGCTTCTCTATCTCATGCTCCCTGCTCATTCCTGTACCGTAACACCCAGCCGCTCAAACGGCCGGTAATATTCGTAAACCTTATCATATATGTCGGTGCCGTAAAAGAAACTGTATATCTCCCTGCATTTTTCCACTATGTCAGCATCGCCGAATGCCGAGGGCATCAATGTTGAGCCGATATACCATACATTACAGAGAATATTCTCATAGTTGGTGGTGTTCCAGTTGTACGGAAGAACCGTGTAAACCTCTCCTGAGCGGAAGGCTGAGAGGGAGTTGCTCATTATCCCCGTAGTTAGCTCCTCCTGCCATATCTGACGTCCGGCAGCATCGAGGAAGATGACATCCGGATCCCATTCTATCAGTTGCTCCGGGTCGATGAAGATAACCACATGGCCAGGCTCGCTTTTATCATTCTTTAGTTGCGGCTCATCGGCTACATTATTAATAGCCAGCATATTGAAAGGGGGGTAGTCGGGTTCGGTAGATGTTAACCCGTGGGCACCGTTGTAGGCGACTCCTCCCACATATGCCGTCCGTTGCGGCTCCGCTGCTCGTGAAGCCCGGAAGGCACACTCATCAATTGTGTTTTCAAAGTAACTTATTATACTGTCAGCCCTCTCAGGGAGACGAAAAATATCACCAAGAAGAGTAATTGTGAAGTAGAGAGCATCCCTCCGCTCCCCCAGGTCACCGTAGTCGAGCAGGATAACCGGCTTTCCCGTCAGCCGTTGCAGCCTGTCGGCCTCCTGGGGCGACATGAATGTTGCTATGATGAGGTCGCTCCCGGCAGCAGCAAGCAGCTCGGCGTCATAGTGTTTGCCCGCACCTATTACCGGGAGGCTCCTAAGGTGAGGATTGGCAAACAGGTAGGGCACGTTGCGCCGCTGCTCAATCCCCTCGATATGACTCACCATGCCGGTGACGCCCATGTAGGCCAGCAGCCTCATCGTCCCCGATTTGAGGGCTATGACAGAATGGACGGTATCCGGGATGGTCACGGTCCGCCCTGTGTAATCGGTGATACGGCGCCCCTCTCGGTTAGCACGGTTGCCCGACGAGCATGATACAGCAATTATCAGGGCAATCAGCAATATCATTGCCGGCAGTTTACTTTTCATCATGGTGTTCCTCGCCTGTTAAACGTGTCATGATCAGCCTGGCATAGCTGACCCCCTTAACACTCCGGAGCCTGTCGGCCAGCGCTGTCAAATCTGCCGCCTGGCCCCTGACAGCCAGCAGCTCCATGCACTGTCCGTGGTCAAGATGAAGATGAAGAGACGACAGTATCAGTTCGTTCCTCTCATGCTGCAGGCCTGTCAGCTGCGCCACCACTCCCCTCCTGTGATGATCATATATCATGGTTAGCGACCCTGCCACCTCATTGCTGCACTGCCACTTGTTTTCAGCAAGACCGTTGCTGATCAGATGCCTGATTGCCTGGGAGCGGTTGACAAAGAGATTCTCCTCAACATAACCGTCAAGGGCATCAAGCAGCTCTTTCTCGAGTGAAACTCCAAATCTGATTACCGGCATCGTGTTACTTTTTTACAAATTCGTATTATTCGAAGTAAATATAGTCAACAGATTTAATTATATGTAACAAAAATGTAACAGGCCGATTTCTTTGAACTTCTTTGTATTTGAATTAATTTCGGGGTTTGAAAAACATAGGGAATAACTTAAACGTTTGAAATTTAATATTATATTGATGGATTCAAGAAGTATTGCAGAAAAATCATCTGACTCGTCATTATATTATTACTAAAACTGTTTTGAGTGAATGTTTATCTCATAATAGTAATTGCCCTAATTATACTGGCCGTAGCTGACCTGATAGTTGGCATCTCCAATGATGCTGCCAACTTCGTCAACTCTTCCGTCGGTTCCAAAGCTGCACCGCTAAGGGTCATTTTAATAATAGCCGGCCTGGGGGTTATGGTTGGGGCAACCTTCTCGAGCGGGATGATGGAGATTGCCAGGTCGGGTATTTTTCACCCAAGCCAGTTCTACTTTTCAGAGATCATGATCATTTTCCTTGCGGTCATGATAACAGATGTAATCCTCCTCGACACATTCAATTCCTTTGGTTTCCCCACCTCCACCACTGTTTCAATTGTTTTTGAACTGCTTGGGGCAGCTGTGGCAATATCCCTTATCAAGATCTTCAATTCAACAGACAATATCTCAGACATTGGCAATTACATCAATACCGCCAAAGCCCTTGCCATTATATTCGGGATCCTCTTCTCTGTAGTTATTGCTTTTGCCTTCGGAACGATTATTCAGTTCATTACCCGTACTATTTTCTCCTTCGACTATAAAAAGTACATGAAGTATTTCGGGGCGCCCTGGGGAGGCATCGCAATCACAGCCATAGTCTATTTCATACTCGTTAAAGGTGCCAAGGGAGCTTCATTCATAACTCCGGAAAGCCTTGAATGGCTTAGTACACATACTCTTCTGGTTCTGCTTTATTCCTTTATAGCAATCACCATTATTCTTCAACTGCTGATTTCACTCTTCAAGGTTAACATTTTAAGGATCATTGTGCTGGCGGG
>JBHEOU010000161.1:3631-4171 GCA_046260645.1 Bacteroidales bacterium
CAATGGCATTTGCAGGCAACGACCTTGTCAACTTCATCGGAGTGCCGCTCGCCGGACTGGAATCGTACCGTCATTTCGCCGGTGATCCTTCATTTAGTCCTGACACGTTGCTGATGACCTCCCTGAGTGAGCCGGTCAAAACCCCGACAATCTTGCTGCTTATCGCCGGACTATTAATGGTGTCGACTCTGTTTCTATCCAAAAAAGCCAGGACTGTCTCCATGACCGAGATTAATCTTGCCAGGCAGGGCTCCGGATCCGAGAGGTTTTCATCATCCCGGTTATCCAGGTCGGTTGTCAGGCACACTGTAGGGTTTTCAAAATTCATCAGCCGCATAGTCCCTGACCGTGTTACTGATTTCATAGAAAAGAGGTTCGATTTTCTTTCCTACAAAAAACAATTCAAAAACCCCGCAGATGTATCATCCTTTGATCTCCTGAGAGCGTCAGTCAATATGTTCGTGGCAAGCAGCCTGATTGCGGTCGGAACCTCGCTGAAACTTCCGCTCTCCACAACGTATGTGACCTTCATGGTGGCAA
>JBHEOU010000162.1:0-4168 GCA_046260645.1 Bacteroidales bacterium
ACCTGAAGGAGTACGGATTTGAGGTATGGATACTCACCGCCTCACCTGAAATCCTCTACCAGAAGTTCGTGTCCGAGGAGTTTGGCATTTCAAATGTCAACATTGTGGGTGCCAAATGTGTTATCAGGGATGGCATCACAACAGGCGAGATCATCCCTCCCATCCCGCAAGACGACGGCAAGGCGCATACGATTGAGACATTCATAAAGACCAGGCCTTTGATCGTCGGAGGCAACAGCCGCGGCGACATGGACATGATCAACGAGTCGGCCGGACTGAAGATGGTCGTCAATCCTGATGATGTGACGGTGCGGGGTCCGGAGGACGGCCCGATGGCCGGCCACACCGTAAAATCATACTGGGAGAAAGAGGGCGCCCTGATAGTCAGGTGCGACGATGTCAGAGACCCGAAGGTGAAATTCCACACTGAAGAGTGGAAGATAAGACAAAACAGAGCAAACCCTAAATGAGAGAAGACTATGAAAACCAGACTGATTTATACAGTGCTGCTGGCCGCCCTGGTAGCCGGATGCGGACAAAAGAATGCGCCCGCGGGCGACAAAGTGCAGGATTATATGCCTGAGAATGCGGTAATAGCACATCGCGGAACCATCTATTGGGCTCCGGAGCTGACTGAGGCAGCTTTTCGCTGGGCACGCAACACCGGCGCCGACTACATGGAGCTTGACGTGCACAGGTCAAAAGACAGCGTCCTGATCATCATGCATGACAAGACTTTCAAACGCACCACCGATGTAGCTGATAAGTTTCCGGGAAGAGAGGGTGATCCCATCAGCAGCTTCACCTATGAAGAGATCATACAGCTCGATGCGGGCAGCGCCTTCAACAAAAAGAACCCTGACCAGGCACGGCAGAGCTTTATCGGCCAGAGCGTACTGGTCTTTGAAGATGTGTTTCGCCTTGCAGAAGGCAAAAGAATAAAGCGCAACGCAGATGGCAGCCGCATCTACACCAGGGATGATGCAGGCATATATCACTTTGAATATGAGGCTGACCCCGCAGATAACGGACACAGACCAGGCATTTATATCGAAGCAAAGATACCTGATGACTACCCCGGACTGGAAGAGCAGATTTATGATGCATTGACAATGATCGGCTGGAACCCGGTTGAAGGAGATGAGATCAACGCTGATGCACCCTTCTATGCCAATGATAAGGTAAACGTCGGCAACACCATGGGCAAAATCCTGGTACAAACATTCTCGCGTCAGGGCATGATGAATTTCAAAAGAGTCTTTGGAGAGAAGGTGCTTGCCAGCTTCCTCATCGGTAACCCGAAAACAAACGAGTTTGCCAAAGAGGAGGTGACCGACGAGATCATTGCCTTCGCTAAGGAGTGCGGAGCACAGTTTGTAGGCACCAACATCGGAGATGCCAATGACGGCCTCTCACCTGCCTTTGCAGAGAAAGTGCATGCTGCAGGACTGAAGGCCAACATCTATTCAATCAACAATGTTGAGCAGATGGAGAAATATTTCGGGCCGGCCACGGGCAAAAAAGCCTCTCCCCTGGCAGACGGGATGATCACCAACCGTACTGACCTCACCATCGATTTCTATCATGAACGCGGAGTGCGCAGGTTGGGAACTGCGCAGACACCGCAGGAGATACTTGCAGACCTTGGTTATACACAGTAACAAAACAGATTCCATGCCTGACATCAGAAAACTGATACTATTACTTTTTGCGGTCGTGATGACCGCCTGCAGCGGATGCGTTAAGGATCCTCCGGAGCCTGAACCGGAAGACGGACTGAAGATAACCGGGATCTCCATTCCCTCAAGTATCAGTGTGCCGGCCGGGGGCGAGATAGTTCTTACCGGAACCGGATTTGCCGTGAATGACATAATAGAGTTTGTGCTGACAACCGACGCGGGCAAGTCATACAACGGAACTGTCACAGCCGTAACAGGACAGACAGCCACCCTGCTGCTGCCTGCAGGGGTTACCTCGGGCACATACAGGCTGACGGTCAGACGCGGTAATGAGAGCCTGGTGCTGGGGACCCTGACGATTAATGTCACCACCGGTACGAGTATCCCTGACAAGCCGGGAATGACTATCAAGGGCATCGTTTATTGTGACGGTGAAGGAGTGCCGGGAGTGGTGGTATCTGACGGTTACGAGGTGGCGGTGACAGACAGTGAAGGCATCTATTACCTTCCCTCATCCAAGCTTTACAGGTTCGTCTTCATCTCCCTGCCCGGCAACTATGAGATTGCCACCAGCGATAACATACCGCAATTTTTCAGGCGCCTGGCCGGCGGATCCACGGTTGAGCAGCACGATTTCTCACTTGTGCGCGCAGATAACAGCAGGCATGTCATACTCCCCATGGCCGACTGGCACCTGGCTAATCGTAATGATGACCTCTCTCAGTTCAGCAATGGCATTGTGCCCGATGTTAACGCCACTATAAGCTCCTATGCCGGTACGGGCACAAAAGTATACGGGGTGGCCATGGGAGATATGACCTGGGACACATACTGGTATGAAAACAATTTCCGTCTGCCGAACTACCTGACGGAGATGAAAAAGATAAACTGCCCGATGTTCAATGTGATAGGAAACCACGACAATGATCCTTATGTGGCTGCAGACATTGGGGCGGAGCAGCCCTTCAGGGAGCTGATAGGGCCCACATATTATTCTTTCAACCTGGGGGAGGTCCATTACGTGGTTCTTGACAACGTAGAGTACATTAACACAGGAGGATCACAGGGAGTAATCGGGGCACGCAATTATAACGACGTGATTGTATCAGCGCAAACCTCATGGCTGGCAAAAGACCTGGCTGCAGTAACTGATAAAAGCAGGCCGCTGGTCATACTGATGCATACACAACTTTACGGGAATCCCACTCTTGACGGCAGCGGCCAGCCGGTAAGCAGCATAGCACTGAATAACGGCAGCACCCTCCTCTCCCTGGTAGACGGATTTGATGAGGTTCATGTAGTCACCGGACACACCCATATAAACTATACGGTTGAATCAGGTTCCGTGATGGAGCACAATACAGCTGCCGTAAGCGCCACCTGGTGGTGGACCGGCAAGACCGGCTATGCCAACAATCATATCTGCAAGGACGGCAGTCCCGGCGGGTACGGTGTATGGGAGGTAGACGGCAGGGAAATTGAATGGTATTACAAGAGTATGGGTTATCCGAAGAACTACCAGTTCAGGACTTATGATCTCAACACTGTGCACATAACCGCATCAGCCTTTGCTCCCAACTCCACAGACGCGGCACTGGCTGAATATGCAGGCGTATATGCAACCCCTGACGCAGTAAATGATGTACTTATAAACATCTGGGGTTATGACCCGCAATGGACCGTTGACGTCAAGGAAGGCAACACCCCCCTGACAGTTGAACGCGTCACGGCGAAGGACCCGCTGCATATCATATCCTATGAGGCCAAACGGCTGAATGTGGGTGCTATTCCCACAAGTTCATTCGTTACGGGCAACACTGCACATATGTTCAGGGTACGGGCATCATCAGCCACCTCAACACTGACAGTGACCGTTACTGACCGATTCGGCAACGTGTACACTGAGGCGATGACCCGGCCCAAAGAATTTACATGGTCTATGCAATAATCCATATATCACTGAATAAAAACCACTAATCTATAAATCAATAACTTAAAACCACCAATCTATGAAACTCAAACCAGATCTTAAGATCGTTCTTGCCGCCTTGATGATGGCACTGGCTATGTTGCCGGTGATGGCACAGGAGAGGCAGGTGACGGGCACAATATTGGAGCCTGACGGTGTCACTCCCATATTCGGGGCCACCGTGGTTCTTAAAGGGACTGCCACAGGCACAAGCACTGACAGCAGGGGAGTCTACAGCATCAGGGTCACAGGTGACAATCCCGTGCTGGAGATACAATTCCTTGGATACGTAAAACAGGATATACCAGTCGGAGACAGGAGCGTCATTAACGTTGTCCTGGAGGAGGAAGCTATAGAAGTGTCTGCCGTAGTGGTCACAGCACTGGGTCTGACACGTGAGGAGAAGTCACTCGGTTATGCAATCACAAAGGTGGGCAACGAGGAACTGACCCAGGTGGTCACTTCCAACTGGCTTAACGGGATGGCAGGCAAGGTGGCCGGTCTTACTACCGTGGGAGCC
>JBHEOU010000163.1:0-4140 GCA_046260645.1 Bacteroidales bacterium
CCGCCTCAAGCTTCCCCTTAACGACAGGATGAGGTATGTCAAGAAACTTGTGGGGCTCCATCTGAGGCCTATATCCCTGGTCCAGGATGAGGTGACGGACTCAGCCGTAAGGAGGCTCCTGTTTGAGACGGGTGATGACATTGACGATCTGATGCTGCTGTGTGAGGCAGACATTACCTCCGGCAACAGGATGAAGGTCCGTAAGCACCGCGACAATTTTACGCTGGTCCGCCGGAAGCTGAAGGAGATAGAGGAGAAAGACGCTGTAAGGACCTTCCAGCCCCCGGTGCATGGCGATGAGATAATCGCCACATTTAATATCCCTCCGGGACCGGTGGTTGGCGTAATTAAAGCTGCCATCAAGGAGGCCATCCTGGACGGCATCATTCCGAACGAACACGAGGCTGCTCGTAATTTCATGATGGAAAAAGGTCTGGAACTAGGGCTGAAGCCAAGGTAACTCCTGTCTGTTGTTAATAGTTATCACTACGGGCAGATGATCGGAATAGCCACCCGCCCAACTGAAACCTGCATATGTAGCAAAGGGCTTCATCCCCGGGTAAGTACCATCTTCCGTAAGAAGAAAGGGTGCATCAGGCACCCTGACTGACTCCGGGTCAGCATGAAAGGCACCAGTTCCCACTGCCATGGTTGACGATATCACGATCTGGTCAATCACCTCCCATTGGCCCTGGTACCTGTAGGTTCCCTTCTCCCCTGACACAAGCCTGTCTGACGCATTCACCAGGAGGTCTCCGCAGGTAAGGTTTTTCATGATCTCATCATCGGGGCCGGCGTTGAAGTCTCCCATAATAATTATTGCTGCATCTGCCGTGACCGACAGGATGGAGTCGGTCTTTATCCTGAGTAGTTGTGCCATCTCCTCCCTGGCCCCCTGGGTGGCAAGCACTCCTCCTCTCCTTGACGGGAAGTGACATACGATCACGTGGAGCGTGTCGGAATCCATAACCGCTTTGGCATACAAAAGGTTCCGCGACAAAAAAGGATCATTGTCCGGCCGCAACGGTACCCATGACCTGACCTCTGCAATCGTGAAATAGTCTTTCCTGTACATCAGAGCCACATCGATACCCCGAAGGTCAGGGGAGTCCCTGTGAACGACTCCGTATTGGCCTGCTGACAGAAGATCTCCGAAAGCAAGATCCATCACAACCTCTTCGTTCTCAACCTCGCACAGGCCAATCAAAGCTGGCAGTTCCCATTCCCCGGCAGCTGCTATGGCCCGGGAGATGGCGCTGATCTTCTTATGATACCTGCCGGCGGTCCATCTTCTGTCACCACCGGGAAGGAACTCTTCGTCGTTCCTTGTAGTGTCATCAACAGTGTCAAAGAGGTTCTCGGCATTGTAGAACATGACGCTGAACTCCTGCCCGACAGCAGGCAGAAACAAGGCCAGTAGAAACAGTAACATGATTATTCTTCTTGCCATATCCTCTCCCCCGGTTGCCTTTCATACGCTCCTATGTCCGGCCCGTCATCAGTCATCCTCGACTTGTTTCTTATGTCATCCGGCCATGTGACAGCCTCAGTGCGACCCGCCCTGTCAAGCAGAGGGGAGAGAGTGTCAGGCCTGAAATCATAAATGCTTTCATCGATAAAACGAGGATTCTGTCGGGTCAGCACATCGCGGAACAGAGATCCCGAATACCAGCCGCTCCTGAGTGTGTCAACCCTTATCAGCGAGCTGTCAGCCCTGAACCTGGCTGAAGCCTCGGGCGCAGATGCATCTATATGCAGCTCGTTGTCAAGAGTACCGGTGATGACAGAGTTTATTACAGTCACATCCGGTAATACTCCTTTTCCCGGTCCGATAAACATTACCGGCTGAGACCGGTAAGCATATTCCCACCTCGATTCCATGGTGCAGTAAATAAAATCACCTGATCCTCCTTCCGTCAGCGAAACTGTGCTGAATCCCGAGTGTGCAAAGACAGAATTGACGGCAAAAACATCGGCATTCCGCGCCACCAGTGATGCTACTGTATTATGCATGAGCCTTGTGCCGTTTATCAGCAGGTCGGGCAGGGAGCTCTCTTTCCCGTCCAGCTCCACTGCCATCACGGCATTCCTGACATCAGTAAATACCAGGAAGTTGTTGCGACTGCAGTCCAGGTAACGGATCCCTTTCCACCGTCCCGGCACATCGGCATACTCTTCCTCCTGGCGGTCAGTTGCCAGCAGCACCCTTTTATCCGGTGTGCCTGAGGAATGCAGCGATCCTGCAACTGTCACCGTGGCACCGTAGTGGAAAAAGACCCTGGTTCCCGGACCAAGCGTAAGGGTCGCCAGCGTGTCAATTAACAACGAATTTTTGATTACATAGGGTTTCCCTTCGGTCCAGACTGCATCCGAATCAATATCCTCATCCACAAGCCAGATGTCCTGACCCCATGCCTCGAGGATAACCCTCCCGGCAAAGCTTCCGGACACAAAATTCACTGAGTCAAGTACGGCCAGAGGGGCATCGTCACCCGTCGGATCAATGGTAACCTCCACGAAGATAAAGATGCTGTCATTGCGTCCCAGCACGATCTCTTCCGCACCTGTATCGGGCACACCGTTTATATTCAGACGAAAAGGTGAGTTTGTTCCTCCTCCCAGCCAGATGCGATCAATCAGGAGAGGGTCATTTTCCTTGTTTATCACCCTGAACTCCATGGTTGCAGATCCTACACCGGAAAAGACCGTATCAAATGAAACCGTGTCAGAAGAGAAGGAGAGAGGGCCGGATACCGGGTTGGCAAGCGGATCACAACCCAGACAGGCTGCGGCAATCAGTAAAAAGAGTATGATATGCCTCATCAATACTTGTTGATCCACCTGTACCTCCTCGGATTGTCTCCGAAGCGTGCCAGAACAGACAGCTCGTGTGTTCCATAGGTATAGCTGCGTATCTCTGACAGGGTGAAGTCAAAGGCATACCCCAGGTAAAACCTGTCAACCTTTAGGCCTGCAAGCATGATCACAGCATCCCCGGACCGGTACGAAAGACCCATCCAGTAATCCTCCTTGTAATAAACCCGTCCGGTTAAATCGGCCTGTATTGACTTGAACACCATATCTGAAGATTTCAGCATCACCGACGGTTCTATGATCCAGTCCCCGCCTGCATAAAACCTCATTCCACCGGTAAGGAAGAAATGGCCAAGTTCCGAATGGCCGTTCTCTCCACCATTACCAATCATCAGGGCACCCCTGAAGAGGTTGGTCATCGAAAATCCGGCATAATACCTTCTGGTCATGTAACTGATGCCGAAGTTGGCATCCGGGATATATACAACCTGGTCATAGTTGTTCAGGAACTCGTCGTTAACATCACCGGGCATCACGGCGCCGTTGATGTCAACAAAATATTGATATGCACTCAGCGAAAGACCGAAGGAGAGCTGCTGCTCATCAGCAATGGGAAGATGATAGGCATATGCCAGCTGTAATCCTGTCCTGTGCATAATCCCGTTATGGTCTGAGAAGAGGTAACCTCCCACTCCTACCCTGCCACCCCTGGTCGGCCTGTCAATCTTCTTCCTTACTGCAGTCGATTTAGTGATATAGCTGTCATTGAGGATCCTGGTCTGGAAAGAGGCTGCATAAGTTGCCGGTGCATGGGGAAGATTCATCCACTGCTCACGCACCGTCAGGCCGAAAGTAGTATAATAGTCGCTGCCCGCATACGAGGGATTAAGCAGGAACCCGTTCATGATGTACTGGCTGTACAGCGGAAACTGCTGTCCTGATGCAACAGGCATGATCGCCAGTAAGCTTAGCACAAAGATTATTTTCAGAGGTTTTATCATAACAGTTATTTGCTTATGATTGAGATGACTCCTGTTCGTGGCTCGGAACCGTCGTTCAGGTGTATGACATAATGGTACGAGTCGTTCGGCAGGAGCTTCCCGTTATAGGTTCCATCCCATTCATCCCCGGCATTTCTTGATTGATAGACCAGCTTTCCCCATCGGCTGTAGACGAAGATCTCAGCGTCGGGATAGAGTTCTGCATTACGAAGCCTCCATGTATCATTTCGGCCGTCACCGTTTGGAGTGATTATCTCGTAAATCCTCAGGCAGTCAATGCCGACAACTCCAACCGTGACCGTCAGGATCTGCATGCATCCGTTGG
>JBHEOU010000164.1:0-4136 GCA_046260645.1 Bacteroidales bacterium
GATAGGAGACATTTCGACCCTGGAAAATGACTGAATTACTTTAACTTGTATGTAAAGCCCCCTGAATGAAACTATATTCTGGCAGCTTGTATCAATATCCTTCAAATTGAACTGATTTCCGTTAACTTGCAATTATAACCCTTAAAATGAATATATATGGAAGAGAATAATCTGAATGAGATGAAGGAGCTGATCCGGAACTATGTTATCAGGGAGTACATTGATGATGATGACGCCACGATAACTTATGATTCACCTCTTATTTCAAGCGGGTATGTTGATTCGTTTTCGATGGTGTCACTTCTCGTATTCCTCGAGAACAAATTCAAGATCAAGATCCCGCCAAGTAAGGCTACGCCTGAAGCTTTTGACAGCGTAAACAATATTGTTACACTGGTAAACCAATATCTGAACAAATAAAGCGGGGAGACCATGAGTTACTCTGAAAAAACAAAGGATCTCTATCTGTCACAGCTGGCAGATATCAGAAGCGCCGGCATATACAAGGAGGAGCGATTTATACACAGCTCCCAGGCCGCCGATATCGAGGTTGAGTTTCCTGCAGGCTCAGACCTGAAGAAGGTCATCAACATGTGCTCCAACAACTACCTTGGCCTGTCAAGCCACCCCGAGGTTATAAAGGCTGCTCATGACGGTCTTGAGACAAGAGGCTACGGAATGTCTTCCGTCCGTTTTATCTGCGGCACGCAGGATATCCACCGCGAGCTTGAGAACAAGGTGACTGAATTCCTGGGCACGGAGGATACAATACTGTTCCCTTCATGCATGGATGCCAATGCAGGTGTCTTTGAGGCGATACTCACCAGCGAAGACATAATGATATCAGACAGGCTGGTACATGCCTCACTCATAGATGGCATGAGGCTCTGCAGCGCACAGCATGACACCTTCAAGCACTCCAGCATGGAGCACCTTGAGGAGAAGCTCCTGCTTCACTCTGACAAACGGCTCAAGCTGGTGATCACTGACGGAGTCTTCTCAATGGACGGCGACACGGCAAGGCTCGACGAGATGGTACGCCTGTGCGAGAAATACGACGCCCTGTTGCTGGTAGATGACTCCCATGCTACAGGTTTCATAGGCAGAACAGGTCGCGGGACCCATGAATTCTGCAATGTCATGGGTAAGATTGACATCATCACCACCACCTTCGGCAAAGCCATGGGCGGAGCATCGGGAGGCTGCGTCTCGGGAAGGAAGGAGATAGTGGAGATGTGCCGTCAGAAGGCACGCCCCTACCTCTTCTCGAACACCATTGCTCCCGTAATAGTTTCAGGGGTCCTGAAGGTGTTTGATATTCTTTCGGCCAGCACGGAAAGGCGCGACAAGCTTGAGAAAAATGCCGCCTTCTGGAGGGCAGGACTGACAGATGCGGGATTTATCCTTAAGGATGGAAATACCCCCATTGTGCCTGTCATGCTCTTCAATGCGAAACTATCACAGGACTTCTCCAGGGAACTGTTTAGCGAGGGGATATATGCAATAGGCTTCTTCTTCCCCGTAGTGCCCAACGGACAGGCAAGGATCCGGACCCAGATATCCGCCGGCCATGATATGCATCACCTCGAGGCAGCTCTTGAGAAATTCATTAAAGTGGGTAAGAAGCTGGGCATTCTGGGCCTTAAGAAAGATGAGATAATTGCAAAGTTCGGGATGTAAAATCCCCGGTTGAATAATTTCATCACTGCGTAAATTTACTCCCCCGGAGATGATTATCATCATAGAATAGTCACTGCAAAACACCATCTTTGCATCCGTTTTAAGTGAATATTCACACCGATGTACAATCAATACCACGATTATCTCAGATCGCAGATCAGTGAGATAAAAGAAGCGGGGCTCTACAAGCATGAACGGGTCATTGTCTCACCGCAGGGTGCGGAGATAACACTTGACACCGGGCAGACGGTGCTTAATTTCTGTGCCAACAACTACCTGGGCCTTTCCTCCAGCAAGAAGCTTGTTGAGGCCGCAAAGGAGGCCCTTGACACACACGGATACGGCATGTCTTCGGTGCGCTTCATATGCGGTACAGGAGACCTCCATAAGGAGCTGGAGCAAAAGTTGGCTGATTTTTTCGGAACGGAAGACACTATTCTCTATGCTGCCTGTTTTGATGCCAACGGGGGTGTGTTTGAGCCCCTGCTCACCAGTGAAGATGCCATCTTATCCGACTCCCTGAATCATGCTTCCATCATTGACGGCGTACGTCTCTGCAAGGCAAAGCGATACCGTTATGAGAATGCAGACATGGAAGACCTTGAGACGCAGCTTCAACAGGCGCAGGAACAGCGCTTCAGACTGATAGTAACCGACGGCGTCTTCTCAATGGACGGCAATGTGGCGCCGCTTGACAAAATCTATGAGCTGGCAAACAAGTACAATGCAATGGTCATGGTAGATGAGTGCCACTCCGCCGGTGTTGTCGGGGAGACAGGCCGCGGCGTTACAGAGCTCTATAACCTCAGGGGGGAAATCGAGATCATCACCGGCACCCTGGGAAAGGCCTTTGGCGGAGCCATCGGCGGGTTCACCACCGGTAAGAAGGAGATCATCGAGATGCTGCGGCAGCGGTCAAGGCCCTACCTGTTCTCCAACGCCATCCCGCCGCTCGTTGCCGCTGCAGGCATCAGGATGCTGGAGATGATGACAGAGACCAACGTCTTGCAGGATAAGCTGCATTTCAATACCAAGTATTTCATAGATAGGATGCTGAAGGCAGGCTTCGACATCAAGCCCACCCGGTCAGCCATCTGCGCCGTCATGCTCTATGATGCCAGACTTTCACAGGAGATGGCGGCGAAGTTGCTCGATGAAGGTATCTATGTCACAGGCTTCTATTTCCCCGTCGTACCCAAAGGACATGCACGCATCAGGGTACAGCTCTCAGCTGCCCACGAACAGGAGCATCTCGATAAGGCCATCGCAGCTTTCACAAAGGTCGGAAAGAAACTGGGAGTACTGAATCAGGCCTGAAACAGTTTAAAAATATATCTGGCACAACGAGGGGGCATCTTTAGATTCTCCCCTTTTTTCTTGCTTTTTTCGGCATTTCTTGTTAAAATGGGCAGAAACCGGGGGTTTTGTATAAAATTGAATAATTATGCATCCTGCCATTATAATAAGGTATTAAAAAATTAATAAAATTTAAATAATTCAGGCTTTTATTTGATTTTATGAAATTGTTGTTACTTTTGCCACTCATAATAACGAGATGAATTATCTGTCGCTAAATATTATTGCCCTCATTCTTATTATCGCCAAGAGCGGATGATCGGGGAGTAATATATAGCTAAGAATAATAATATACGAAAGCTTCCCGGAAAACCGGGAAGCTTTTTTTTTTAATATGTCGGTAATGAAGAGAGAACTCAGGAGCCTGAGAACAATGACCGGAAGGACCATGGCCGGGGCAAGGAGCCTCTGGAGGGCCAACGGAATGAAGGAGGAACAGTTCGGGAAACCGGTGATTGCCATTGTCAATTCATTCTCGCAGTTCGTGCCGGGCCATGTGCACCTGCATGATGTCGGGCAGGCCATAAAGAAAGAGATAGAAGACCTCGGCATGTTTGCCGCTGAGTTCAATACCATAGCCATCGATGACGGCATAGCCATGGGCCACGCCGGCATGCTCTATTCGCTCCCCTCGCGGGAGCTTATTGCCGACAGTGTCGAGTATGTATGCAATGCCCATTGTGCTGACGCGATGATATGCATTAGCAACTGCGACAAGATCACTCCCGGAATGCTTATGGCTGCCATGCGCCTCAATATACCGGCAGTATTCGTCTCCGGAGGCCCGATGGAGGCCGGCAGGGTAGGAGAAAAAGCCGTCGACCTTATCAACGCCATGGTAGCTGCGGCTGACGACAGTGTCACTGACGAAAACCTGCTTGAGATTGAACGGTCAGCATGCCCCACGTGCGGATCATGCGCGGGCATGTTCACCGCCAACTCCATGAACTGCCTGACGGAGGCTCTTGGACTGGCACTGCCGGGCAACGGCACCGTGGTGGCCACTCACAGCAACAGGACGCAGCTCTTCACCCGGGCCGCCCGGCTGATAACCGAACTGGCGCATAGATACTATGAGCAAGGAGACGATTCCGTATTGC
>JBHEOU010000165.1:0-4134 GCA_046260645.1 Bacteroidales bacterium
CATTTATCCTCGCACCGGGCCTGATGTTGATTTCTACTTTAATGTTTTTCCTGGTAATGGTCGTCAGCATATTGTCACTTACCTCACTAATCAGGTTTTCTAACCCGATTTCCTCGAAGGTGAAGCTGCTTCCCGTCTCATCGACCTTATTGAGGGTCACGATATCATTAATTAGGTCTGTCAGACGTGTTGACTGGGCAAGGGCCTTCTCCAGAAAATATTGCTTCTTCTCATCGTCAAGGCTCCTGTTATCCATCAGGGTCTCGAGATATCCCCTTACGGAGGCAATGGGTGTCTTGAGCTCATGGGCAATGTTTGAGGTCATCTGCTGCCGCATGGTCTTCGACTGCTCAAGGCGGGTAATATCCGTAAGGACTATCTCAAAACTATTGTCGTTGAACATGATGCACCGTACTCCGAAGTACTTGCCTGTCTTCTCAATACGGCATTCAGTGGAAGGGGTCTCCTGCCTCTTCACCGCTACATGCTGATGGTCATCAAGAAAGGCTTTTATGGGCGCAAAGAGAGGGTGGTCCATGAATCCTTCCGGCTTCAGGGTATGTGTTCCGGTGATGGCATTGAGGAAGACCATGAAATGACTGTTTGACAGCGTGACCTCACGGTCGGGAGCGAAGAAGGCTACACCCTCATTGAGCACGTGGAGGTGCCTGAAGAGTTTTTCCTTCTGCAGCATAAGCTCCTCGGTGTTTGTTGCCAGGTTCTTGTATATTCTCACAATCTCCTTGCCGGTCTCGCCTATCTCATTTTTCGGGAAGATGACTGTCGGGTCATTGCCTTCGCCCCTGCGCACCCTCGCTGCAAAATCCCTGAGCGTCGTTATGCTATTCCCAAGCCATCTTGTCACGACCGCCAGCAGGATCCAGACGATGATAAATAGCAGGGTAAGGAAAATGAAGAAAAGATAATCAAGCTTCAGGAACTCTGTAATATTTATGTTATACTCCTCGGCCAGCCTGATAAAATATGTATCGAACCTTTTGGACAGATAGTAATAATCCTTCCCAGTCGATTCTGACCTTCGCACAGATGTTCCGTAGTTTGCGCCCAGAGACCGTTGCACCTCCTCCCTCTCAAGGTGGTTTTCCAGAGCCTCCCAGTTCTCTACCGAGCTGTCGTACAGCACTGTTCCGTCAGCGGCGATTAAGGTGATGCGGAGGTCCGGGAGAGGTATCAGGTTGAAAATCGAGTCAATCAGCTTATAGTCACCGGTTGCAGTCAGGGAGCTTGCTTTTATATAGTTATTGACAAGCTCTGACATGTCACTCAGCCTGGAGTCGAGCGCATTGATCCTGATCTTCTTTTCACGGTTGTACTGGAAAATCAGTATTGCAACTGCAAAAAGGAAGAATATGCTGAAATAGTAGAGGAACAGCCTGCTCCTGAAGCTTCCGGTTTTTTTCATCTGGCTGAAGGGTCAATCGCCGAAATAATATCCGTATCCCGATTTGTTCCTGATCATGTTTCCCCTGTCGCCCAGTTTCTTCCTGATACGGGCAACAGTAACGTCTACCGTACGGTCTGTCACAATCACATCGTTGCCCCAGACCTTTGACAGTATCTCGCTCCTGGGGAAAATTTTCCCCGCGTTGCGGATGAAGAGAGCGAGTATCTCGTACTCCTTGCGCGTCAGTTCAAGAGGTTTTCCGTCTTTATAAATCAGCTTGTTGCCGGCATCAACTGTGAAATCACCGGAAGAGGTTGAATTTTTCATGTGCCCTGATGACGACCTGCGCAGGACAGCCCTGACCCTGGCAGTCAGTTCCTTGATACTGAATGGTTTGGCGAGATAGTCGTCTGCGCCGAGGTTAAAGCCTGTTATCCTGTCATTTTCAGTATCCCTGGCGGTAAGGAAGATTATGGGGGTTGTTAGGGAAAGTTCCTTCCTGATCTTTTCCGCCAGCCTGAAGCCAGAAACGGGACCCATCATTACATCAAGGATGAAGAGGTCATAGTCGGCAAGTGCCTTGAGGATAGCATCCTCGGCAGAGGTACAGGTGTCAACTTCGTAGTCTTCGCCTTCAAGGTTGAACGAGAGGATTTCGAGGATATCCTCCTCATCGTCTACTGCAAGGATTTTTTGTTTTTCCATTATACTTTGTTAAGCCGAAAGTCCATAAAGTCTTAAGGATTTGCGATTTGCGATTTGTGATTTGCGATTTAACATCAGATTGCCAACACTACTGTCTATTGCCCGAAAGGACTGTCGATAAAAGACTGACTATCAATTCCTAATTCTTAATTCTTAACTCTTAATGGTTAATTTTTACTTTGCTCTTTACCAATGCCGGTATGACGTATATCTGTACCCTGCAATGCATAAATGGATGCCTCGGCGATGTTGGTTGCATGGTCTGCAATACGCTCAATATTGGATATCATTTCTTTCAGCTCAAGGTAGTTAAGCAGCATGCCGTGGGTCCGGGTGTCGAGATCCGCCTTACGCAACTGGGCGTGGAGGAGTTTCCTGTTCATCTCATCAACCTGGGCGTCATTTTTAATGGTCCAGATAGCATAATCCGCATCGGAGTTGATGAATGAGAGAATGGCTTTTTCAACCATCACCGTACCGGAAGAGAGCATTTCTCCGATCATGGAGTCGACGGAAGCGTATTCACTGCTCGTACGGATTTCGGATACAATCTTTACGAGGTTCATGATACAGTCGCTGATCCGTTCAAGGTTCAGTGTCATCCGGTAGATGGCAACGAGACGGCGCACATCGTAGGCAACCGGGTCAGGAAGTACAATGGCATTTATGAACTGCTCACCTATAACCACCTCATAATTGTCAATGCGGTTCTCATTCTCCTCCATCCGGGAAGCTATTTCATGCAGGGAAGATTCATCGGAACACTCCCTAATCTTCTCAAGGAGGGTCAACTGATTAAGTATCAGGTTTGCCATCTCCCGGAAACTGATCATTATGTCATGAAGAGCCGCTTCCTTATTTTCACTCATTACAGGCTGTTTCGGCAAATTTAAGAAATATGGGGAGAATTGATGCCGTGGTTGTAAAGAAGTGGTTACGCCGGTCACTTGTTTTAAATAGTTAAATTTGCGGTACGATTGTTGATCTCATCCGATTGAAATGAAACATATTATTCTGATACTGGTACTGATGGCCTTTGGTTCTATGGCTGTCGCGCAGAGTGTTGAAAGTCCTAATTACGGGCTCAAGGCGCCCCTCACGGCGGAGATCGTCAGGGTCGATTTCAATGAGAACGCCACGGTTGTATGGCTGACCATAATGAGTGACATCAATAATGCCTGGTTCTGCATTGACAGGAACACCTTTCTGGTGAGGCCTGACGGCGTAAAGCTGAAGCTCACCGGGCTCAAAGGCCTTCCCTTCTGTCCTGCCACACACAAGTTCAGGCGTCCCGGCGAGAAGGCCTCCTTTTCTCTTACCTTCCCAGCTACAGGGATGCTGCCCTGGTTTTCCGTTGTTGAGGAGTGTATGGGTGGCTGTCTCTCCTTCAGGGGCATTGTGACGGATCAGGCTCTGAACGATAAGCTCAATGAGGCTTATAGCCTTTCTGACAGAGGAGAGGATGCGGCTGCCTACAGGCGCCTCAAAGAGATCATCAATGAGACGGACTCACTTAACCTTGGAATAGAGGGGTCAGTCTTCACTTCCCTTATTCTGATTGATCACAGGTTGGGGAGGAGAGAGGCAGCACGGTCATGGTATAACAGGATGATGACCTCTGATACTCCTGACCTTTTGCTCTATCGTGAGACCCTAAGGGTTCAGGGAATAGAGTTCTGACAACGCACCGGATATGCGGGTCAGGATATGCTGCCTGGTATGACAAGTCAGGGTCTATACGATGATCTTTTCGTTCTCACCGTCCCAGAAAATCTTTTTATGGTGCTTGTATGAGAGCGTACCCATATGTGCGGTCATGGCCTCCTGGAATCCCTGATCAATATCACAGGCTGGCTGTGTGCCGTTCCTGATGGCCTCAAGCCACTCCCTGAGATGGAGGTGAGTAGTGTCTATCCTTTTGCCGCCCAGATAAGTGTAGAGCAGTCCCCTCTCGGCAAAGTACCTTGCAGTGGCGGAGGAGATCACATCAACGCTCTTCTTGCCGGGGAAATAGGAATAGACGG
>JBHEOU010000166.1:0-4116 GCA_046260645.1 Bacteroidales bacterium
GCTTTCTCCTTCAGCTGTTCGGTGATCTTTGCCCTGATCTCCTCTGAGAGTTCGGGGTTGTCCTCAAGAAGTTTTTTAACGGCATCGCGTCCCTGCGCAAGCTTGGTATCGCCGTAGGAGAACCATGAGCCGCTCTTCTTTATGATGTTGAACTCCGTACCGAGATCAACTATCTCACCGGTGCGTGATATTCCTTCGCCGAACATTATGTCAAACTCAGCTTTCCGGAAGGGAGGAGCAAGCTTGTTCTTAACCACCTTTACCTTGACACGGTTACCAACGGCATCCTCACCATCCTTGAGCTGGCTCATGCGTCTGATGTCAAGCCTGATAGAAGCGTAGAATTTCAGTGCGCTACCTCCCGTTGTGGTCTCGGGTTTGCCGAACATCACACCTATCTTCTCGCGGAGCTGGTTGATAAAGATGCATGTGGTGTTGGTCTTGTTGATGTTGGCGGTGAGCTTGCGCAATGCCTGTGACATCAGCCTGGCCTGCAGACCCATCTTCGAGTCACCCATCTCACCCTCTATCTCCGCCTTGGGCGTCAGGGCAGCCACGGAGTCGATCACGATAATGTCGATGGCTCCCGATCTGATAAGGTGATCTGTTATCTCAAGTGCCTGCTCGCCGTTGTCAGGCTGCGAGATCAGGAGGTTCTCCACGTCCACACCCAGTTTCGAGGCATAGAACCTGTCGAAAGCATGCTCGGCATCGATTATGGCTGCGATACCACCGGCCTTCTGTGCCTCAGCGATGGCGTGAATGGCCAGGGTAGTTTTCCCTGATGATTCAGGACCGTAGATCTCCACAACCCTGCCACGCGGGAGTCCGCCTATGCCCAGCGCGGCATCAAGGCCTATTGACCCTGTTGAAATTACCTGAACATTCTCGATGGCATGATCGCCAAGCTTCATGATGGTGCCGCGGCCAAAATCCTTTTCGATCTTGCCCAGCGTCACCTCAAGCGCCTTGAGCTTTTCCTTGTTTACTTCTTTTCTTTCCATTTACTTATTCTATTTGCAGTTAGACATTTCCGTATAGCTTGAAGATCTGCGGGGCATGCTCCTTCGTATCGACCTTTTTAATCACCTTCTCAATTACCCCTTTCTCGTCAATGATAAAAGTGGTGCGGATCACACCTGTCACCTTCTTCCCGTACATTACCTTTTCACCGTAAGCGCCGTAGGCAGTCATAATCTTCCTGTCAGTGTCGGAGATAAGGGGGAAGGGGAGGTCATACTTTTCGGCAAAGCCCCTGTGTGATTTCTCGCTGTCAGCACTGACTCCGAGAACCACAAATCCCTTCTTCAACAGTTCTTCATAATTATCCCTCAGGCTGCATGCCTCGGCCGTGCAACCGGGAGTGTTATCCTTGGGATAAAAATAAAGTACTACTTTTTTGCCGGCAAAGTTGCTGAGGCTCACGCTATTTCCGTTCTGGTCCTTCCCTTCGAACTGCGGGGCGGGCATGCCTGCGGTGGGCTGAGTCATGACTTTTTCGTATTTTTGTTTTGACTGGTAAAGGTATGAAGTTCTCATCTATCACAGAAAATTTATGTCTCAGAGTTATTAACACAGAGGCTAGCAGGACGGTAACCATAATGGCGATTGTCATTATGCTGTCTCTTTCCTCATTAGTGGCTCAGGATGGTACTGTGCGTCCCTCGAAGAGTGAGGCTCAGGCGGCATGGGAGAGCGGCGATTACACGCTTGCCTATGAGCACTACAACGGCCTTCTGCTTCTCTACTCGCGGGACCCTTTGTATAAATACTTTACCGGGGCCTGTCTGGTGAAGATGGAACGTGATATCCCCAGGGCGGTGACGCTCCTTGGCTCGGCCATCAACAGCTCCGTCAATATAAAGAGCGTGCCTGACGATGTATGGTTCTACTACGGCCGTGCATTGCAACTTAACGGCAGCTTCATCCAGGCCGGGGATGCCTACGACAGTTTTGCCAGGGCGGCAGGCAGGAGACTGGCCGCAGAGTATGATGTTCAGAGCTACATCGACCAGTGCAGCAGGGGGCAGGGAGCCCTGAGTCCGGGGGCCGTTACCGTCACCGTTACCGCACAGCCCCGCCCGCCGCAGGAAACGGACAGATTGCAGGTTCCCGCTGCTCCAGCAAAGCCATCCCCGACTGACGCAGTGAGTAAACAACAGGCGCCCGTTGTTTCGGATCTGCCCGCGGAATATGAAACGGTTCTCGCTGAGGCTGTAAGACTGCAGCATGAAGCAGACTCAATCACACAAACTAACGGTGACACTGACAGGGCTGTCACCCTGCAGTCAAGGGCTGACAGTCTTTTCAAGACCCTTGAGGATCCTGCGGATGCTGTTTCTGAAGAAACTGTCACCGAAGAAATTGTCACCGAAGAAACTGAGGAGCCTCTGCCGGCTCATCACTTCTCAGAATTTGAGGTGCTATCATCACCTGCCTACAGTGAAAGAAACCCGGTGCCACTTAATTTCGCTATGCCGCCCGGACTGGTTTATACAGTGCAGATCGCAGCTTTCAGAAACGCGGTCGCACCCTCACTCTTCAAGGGCTTATACCCCGTTTTCGGTGGCAGGAGAGCCGGAAGCGACGTCACCTACTACTATACGGGGCTGTTCCGCAGGCTGGAAGATGCACTGCAGGCTCTCCCGGGAGCTCGCGGTGCCGGGTTCCCGGATGCCTTTGTCGTTGCCATGATGGATGGCACCCAGGTGTCAATGGAGAGAGCACGGTTGCTTGAAATGGAGTGGTCTGCAAAACCCCTTCCGGGGAAACAGCCGGTAATTGCTGCAGGAGGTGAACCTCGCGCAGACCCTGCCGCACCCGTTGGAACCCTGTCATTCAGGGCGGAGGTGATGCGTGCAAGTAAACCCATTAAATCTGAGGTGATTGAGAAGTTGGAGCTGCTGGCCGGCACACGCGGACTGGCGATGATTAAAAACAACGATGGCGAAACGGTGTTTCTCATTGGTAATTTTATTACATTTGAAAGCGCCGAAGAGTATGTGTCGCTGATGATACGCAACGGCTACAGCACTGCCAGGGTTGCAGCATACGTCGGTATGCATGAGATCCCTGTCGAGGCGGCAAAGGAACTATTAATGAGACTGCAGGATGACTAAGAGGGCACCAAGACCGCAGGGTAACCGCAGAAGCGAGGAGAATGAAAGAACTCTTCTGCTTGTCAATGACGAAATCAACAACTTTAATCATGTAATAAAGTCGTTGGTAGAGGTGTGCGGACATGATGAATTACAGGCTGAACAATGCGCAGTGCTGACACATATCAAAGGCGGATGCATTATAAAAATAGCTGATGTGAGCACCCTTGAGGAGATGAGCGTCAGGCTTAAGGAACTGAGCCTTGACACGGTGGTTATTTAATGATGAAGTGAAATACTCAAGTCAGTTTGGAATTGAAACAAGTACCCCGGTATTAAACAGTTATACAAAACACAGGTTATCTAACAACAAAACAAAATGTCTCTGGGACTGATAATATTTCTGATTATACTGGGCTTGTTGCTCTTCATTGTTGAGTTCATGCTTATCCCCGGCGTTACCATTGCAGGAATCGGAGGAGCAGTATGCCTCGTCACGGCCATAGTGTTTTCATTTGCCAGCTTTGGTACCTCAACCGGACTGCTGGTACTTGGAATCACGGTTCTTGTAATGGTAGTGCTGACGGTAGTGATGCTGAAAGCAGGTACCTGGAATAAGTTGATGCTGAAGACTGCCATTGACGGCAAAGTTGATACCGTTGGTGCAGAGGAGGGCAGGGTGAAGAGAGTATTTTGAGGCAAAGTCCATTGACATCCTGGTTGACCCCCATCAGGAGATAGAGGTCGTAAGAATAGAAGACAATAAATTAATTGTGAAACCAATAAATAAATAAGCATATGGATTTGAGCGGAATTGGCATTTATGTTATTATCATCGTAGGAGCGGTAATACTGCTTTGGATACTTCTTTATTTCATACCTATCGGACTGTGGTTCCAGGCACTGGTTTCCGGTGTAAGGATCAGTCTGCTTCAGCTGATATTCATGCGCTGGAGAAAGGTTCCGCCCTCAATAGTTGTTGGCGCAATGATCGAAGCTGACAAGGCAGGTATCAAAC
>JBHEOU010000167.1:0-4085 GCA_046260645.1 Bacteroidales bacterium
GCCCGGAACCATTCCTCGAGTCTCTTCCCGAGGGCGCAGTGTCAGGAACCATGAAGAACTATTTCAGGGATGAGATGTTTAAGGGGAGAGTCATAGCTAAAACCGGCACTATTAACAGTGCAAAATCATTTGCCGGTTATGTCATGACAAACAGCGGAAGAAGAGTGGCGTTCACGATGTTTGCAAACGGTTTTACCGTTCCGTCAAGGCGTATCACCGACAACATGGAAAAGATCGTGAAGGAGATCATCCTGAATTACTGAACCGGCCTCCGTAGATGTGCAGGATAAACTTTTTCAGCCGCCAGACCCGTTTTAATATACTTTAACATAATGATTTAAATAAACCCCCTAATTTTGTGGGCCAAAACAGAGAATATACTTAATAAATGAAAAAAGGAACTAAAATAGCATTGTGGATTAGTATTCCATTGATTCTTGCAATATGGTTTGCAGGTCCCCGTCTGGGGCTCTGGGGCGACAGGGATCTGAAGAAAAATGCTGAAGTTCCGGTTGTCGCGACACAGGGACAAGGACAAGTCCAGGGGCAAGCCGGGGGACAGGGCCAAAGCCAGACTCAGGGTGCCGGCGGGCAGCAGGGTCCCGGTGGACAGCAAGGTGCTGGACAGCTGCCTGTGAATGCCACTATTGCAAAGCCATCTTACCTTACCAGCGGAATCAGATCAGCCGGATCACTGCTTGCAAATGAGGAGATCGACATAGTCAGCAAGGTTCCAGGAAAAGTTACCGGCGTTTACTTCAAAGAGGGAAGCACTGTAAAAAAAGGCCAGATGCTGGTCAAGATCTATGATGAAGACCTGCAGGCACAGCTAAGCCGGGCGGAGATTCAGGAAAAGATGCTCTCCGAGAAACTTGAACGTCAACGGATACTTCTTACAAAGGATGCAGTCAGCCGCGAATCATTCGACCAGTTACAGACTGACTACAATGTGATCATGGCCGATATCAACCTGCTGAAGGTGAGAATAGCGGAGACCGTAGTGCGTTCACCGTTTGACGGAGTGATAGGATTCCGGTATGTCAGTGAAGGATCATACGTCCAGCCCTCCGTGAAGATTGCCCATCTTATTGACCCCTCAATACTCAAGCTTGAGTTTGCCATTTCAGAGAAATATGTTTCGGCTGATCTCATGGGGAAAAGAATCTCATTCCAGACGGAAGGCTATACCGATGAGTTTTTTGCCACAGTCTATGCCGTTGATTACCGGATTGATGCAACCACCCGTACCATTGGCCTGAGAGCCCGTTACAACAACCGCGACAGGCGTCTTGTGCCCGGGATGTTTGCTTCCCTTACCCTTATCACAGATGAAAACCAGAATGCCCTCCAGATACCAACCGAATCAATCGTTCCTGATATGAATGAGAAGAAGGTCTGGGTAGCAAGAAGCGGAAGGGCGAGACTGGTACCCGTAGTTACCGGGACAAGAACAGCGTCGATGGTTGAAGTTGTGTCAGGACTTGCTGCCGGCGATACTGTGCTGACGACCGGACTGATGCAGCTCAGGGAGAACATGGCTGTGAGGATTAACATAACAGATTGACGAAGAGACAATAATACTACTGCAATCAAACAGAAATAAATGAGTCTATCGTCATTAAGCATAAAGCGCCCCGTTCTTGCCACCGTGATGTCACTGGTTATACTGATCATGGGAGGCATAGGATACACCTTTTTGGGGGTCAGGGACTACCCCAGCGTTGATCCCGCCATCGTGACGGTATCCACCTCATTTCCGGGTGCCAACTCAGATGTCATAGAAACGCAGATAACCGAACCTCTCGAATCAGCCATCAACAGCGTGCAGGGCATCCGTTCCATCTCAAGCTCCAGCAGTGACGGTTCTTCGCGCATAACCGTCGAGTTCAAGCTTGAGGTCGACATGGAAACTGCGGTGAATGACGTGCGTGACAAGGTATCGGGAGCCATGCGCCGGCTGCCTCAGGATGTTGATCCCCCGGTAGTTCAGAAGGCCGATGCCGACGCCCAGCCTATCTTCGCCGTGACACTGCGCAGTGACACCAGGTCAATCATTGACGTGAGCACCTATGCTGAGATCAATTTCAGGGAGAGACTCCAGACCATTTCAGGAGTAAGCGCAGTGAGCGTATGGGGTTCAAAAAAACTCGCCATCAGAATGAAGATGGACCCCTCGAGACTGGCAGCCTACGGACTGACACCTCTTGATGTGCGTAATGCAGTGACCCGTGAAAACATCGAACTGCCCTCGGGAAGGATCGAGGGTGACAACACCGAGCTTACCATCAGAACATTGGGAAGACTCCGGAGCATTGACGAATTCAATGACCTGATTATAGCAAAAAGCGGAGACAGGGTTGTTAAATTCAGCGACATAGGGATAGCGGAAATTGACGCGGAAAACATCAGGTCACACCTTCTGAGCAACGGGAAACCGGCTGTCAACGTAGTGCTTGTACCACAGCCCGGAGCCAACTACATTGAAATCGTAGACGATGCGACCATACTCCTTGAACAGCTGGAAAAGGACCTTCCGGACGATATCACAATGGAAGTTCTTTTTGACACTACGCTTTATATCAGAGAGTCAATCAAGGAGGTAAAAACCACTATCTTCATTGCGTTTGCCCTCGTTGTACTGGTGATATTTCTCTTCCTCCGAAACTGGAGGACAACCCTGATACCTGTGGTTGCAGTTCCCGTGGCTCTTATCGGAGCTTTCTTCATCATGTATATTGCCGGGTTCACCATAAACATACTGACTCTGTTCGCCATCGTACTTGCAATTGGACTTGTCGTAGATGATGCGATTGTTGTGGTTGAGAATATTTACACGAAGGTGGAAAAGGGAATAAAACCAATGGAGGCTGCGCTGACAGGATCGAGGGAGATATATTTTGCCATTATCGCCACCACCATTGCCCTGGTTGCAGTCTTTTTTCCCATTGTCTTCCTGCAGGGAGTGACGGGAAGGCTCTTCAGGGAGTTCAGCCTTGTGATAGTGGGGGCAGTTGTCATCTCCTCCTTCCTGGCACTCTCTCTCACCCCAATGATCTCATCGAGGATCCTGAAGCATAACGCAATGGAGGGTCGTTTCTACCGCGCCACCGAACCCTTCTTCTCGGGAATGATTAACCTTTACCGGAGGAGCATAACCGCATTCCTGAAGGTAAGGTATTGGGCACTTATAATTATTGTGGTCTCAGCAGGACTGATTGCATGGCTCTGGACCCTGCTGCCGTCTGAGATGGCGCCGCTGGAAGACCGCGGTTACGTAAATATAAGCGCCAGGGCAACTGAAGGGGCAACATACGAATACATGGGCAGCTATATGGAGTCCCTCTACCCGGTAGTTCAGGAACAGGTACCCGAGAGTGACAACATAATGATGATGGTGGGTATGGGAGGCGTAAACTCCGCCAACATGAGAGTAAGGCTCTCGCACCTTGATGACCGGAAAAGGTCGCAGCAGGATATTGCTGCTTCGCTGTCGCCCGTTCTGAGACAATTGACGGGCGCCCGAACTATCGTCTCGCAACAGCAGACCTTCGGATCACGGCGCGGAGGACTGCCCGTGCAGTACGTGATACAGGCCAAAAACCTTGATGACCTCAAGAGAGTGATACCCGATTTTATGGCAGAAGTTTCAGAAAGTCCTTATTTCTCGGCAAGCGATGTGAACCTTAAATTCACCAAGCCCGAGCTTACCGTACTGATCAACAGGGAGAAAGCCTCGATGATGGGTGTCAATGTACAGAACATCGCACAGACCCTGCAGCTGACAATGAGCGAACAACGAATCGGATACTATATACTTGACGGCAAACAATACCAGATTTTAAGCCAGTTTGACAAGTCAAAACGAAACGATCCCCGTGACCTCACCAGTACCTACGTCAGAAACGACAGGGGTCAGCTCATACAGCTCGACAATATTGTGGAGACACGTGAGAGCAGCCTGCCCCCTCAGCTATACAGGTACAACAGGTTCGTTTCGGCCACCGTCTCAGCTGGTCTCGAGGGCAAGTTCACTCTCGGAGAAGGGATAGAGGAGATGGACAGGATAGCAGAAAAGACACTGGATG
>JBHEOU010000168.1:0-4045 GCA_046260645.1 Bacteroidales bacterium
TTTGATGCTGCCGTCACTGTACAGGGAGTGGAACGAAAGAATAAATGTCATCTCCCGGAAGGATATTGAAAATTTTGAGGTAAATCATCTGCTTCACTCCCTGGCAATCGCACGCTTTATCTCCTTCCTTCCCGGAACGGCTGTGATAGATATCGGTACCGGAGGCGGCCTGCCGGGCATACCGCTGGCAATACTCTTCCCCGAAGTCAGGTTCACCCTGATCGATTCAATCGTTAAGAAAATAAAGGTCGTCAGCGAAATAACCACTGCCGCCGGCATTGGAAATGTACTGGCTCGCCCGGTCAGGTCGGAGAAAACCACCGGCACATATGATTTTATCATAGGCAGGGCGGTGACAGAGATGGAACAGTTCGTGAAACTGACCAGGCATCTCTCCTCCCCCCGCTCATTCAATAACATAAAGAACGGTTGGATCTTCCTCAAGGGAGGCGACCTCGAAAGTGAACTGAGGCCTTTTCACTCTTCCGCCATCATAGTGCCGATAAGCACCTGGTTTGACGAACCTTACTTCGAGACTAAAAAAATCGTCTACCTTCCCCGGTGAAATAAAAAAATGTGCCTCCCGCTTTATTATTTCAAAAAATAACTACCTTTGCAGTCTTTAAAACCGGAAAGTATATAACAAAATTATAGGAACAGATGAAAAGGACATTTCAGCCATCAAGAAAGAGAAGGACAAACACTCACGGCTTCAGGGAGAGAATGTCAACACCCAACGGCAGGCGCGTTCTCGCTGCCCGCAGGGCCAAGGGCAGGAAGAAGCTGACCGTTTCTGACGAGGTGAGTCATAAGGACTGAGAGGCTGACAGAGAATAAAAAGACCGTCTTAATGAACAATTAAGGCGGTTTTTTATTTCTACTCTGTTACGGTGATAGTAAATTTGTCAATATTTCGAGAAATGAAAGATCTGATCCTGAAGAATGCCGGACCGGAGATAAGGGAGATAGCAGGGGCACTCCTTGACGGCAGGCGGATTACTCCGGATGAAGCGCTGACATTATACCGGAGGGCTGATCTGTCACTCATGGCACTGCTGGCAACCGGAGCCAGGAGAGCAAAGAGCGGCGATGCCGTCTTCTTCAACCGTAACTTTCACATTGAACCAACGAACGTATGCGTCTATAACTGCCGCTTCTGCTCATATCACAAGCCTGAAGGCGACCCCGACAGCTGGGAGCTGTCAGAGAGCGAGATACTGGACATCGTCAGGCGTTTTGACGGTATTCCTGTCACCGAGGTGCATATTACCGGCGGAGTGCATCCTTCGCGTGACATACACTACTACGGAAACATCCTCGCCTCAATACGCAGAGTGAGGCCTGACATAAGCATCAAGGCCTTCTCAGCCGTTGAGCTCGATTATATGATTCGGAAGGCAGGGATGACATACAGTGACGGTCTGAAGGTGCTGCGCGATTATGGTCTTGACTCCATCCCCGGCGGCGGTGCGGAGATCTTTGATGAGTCGCTCCGGCGAAAGATTTGCAGGGAGAAGGCTGATGCCGATACCTACCTCGCCATCCACGAGGCAGCCCATAACCTTGGCATATCATCAAACGCAACCATGCTCTACGGCCACGCCGAGAGCCCGGAACAGCGCATTGACCACCTGCTAAGGCTGAGAGAGCTGCAAGACCGCACAGGAGGATTCAATGCATTCATCCCGCTTAAGTTTAAAAGAGCCAACAACCGGATGAGCGAGATTGCAGAGGTGCCTGTGACGGAAGACATGCGCAACTACGCTCTGTCGCGCCTCTTCCTTGATAACTTCAGTCATATCAAAGCTTACTGGCCTGCAACCGGCAGGAACGCTGCACTGATGAGCCTTGCCTTCGGAGCCGATGACCTCGACGGCACCATCGATGACACCACCCGAATCTATTCCATGGCAGGAGCCGAGGACCTTAACCCCAGCCTCTCAACAACCGAACTCGTAGCCATGATACGGTCAGCAGGCTTCAGACCGGTGGAACGCGACACAAACTACCGCACAGTTAAGGAGTGGTAATACCCCGCACTCTCATAATATAATTTTATCTTTGACCCTGAGTTAATAATCTAATACTTCGTCACACGATGAGCGTCAAGGAATTTCTTAAAAGCCGTGTCTTCTGGAAGCAGCTGGCTCTGGCACTGGTCATCGGCATTGCCATTATCCTCATCCTGATCATATGGCTTAACATCTACACCCACCACGGGCAGTCGAGACCCACCCCCGAGATAAGAGGTCTGACCATAACCGAGGCACGGCACGTGGTCAATAAAAACCGGATGAAACTGCAGATCATTGACTCCGTCTATACCGCCTTTGTACCTCGCGGCTGCGTGGCGGAACAGACTCCTCTCCCGGGCCACCGCGTAAAGAGAGGACGCACCATTCAGGCTACAATTAACGCTTTCAACCCCGAGATGGTTGCCATACCTGACCTCGTGGGACTGCCGCGCCGCCAGGCCTTGTCACTCATCGAAACGGCAGGTTTGCAGATCGGACAGCTGAACTATGTGTCCGACCTGACCGTCGACTTCGTCCTCAGACAGACACTGCACGGTCGTGATGTCTCACCGGGCGATTCAGTCCAGAAGGGTATGGTCATAGACCTCGTCCTCGGTCGGGGACTGAGCAGCCAGCGCACTTCCCTGCCACGACTAACCGGGACAACACTGGAGCAGGCCAGGAATGAGATACTCGGCTCCTCACTCAACCTCGGAGCATATGTCTTTGACACCACGGTATTGACTGCCGATGACTCTCTCAAGGCCTTCGTCTACAAGCAGAACCCCGTGTATCACCCTGATGCCTCGGTGCAGCTCGGATCAGCGGTCTATATCTGGCTTACAACCGACACCCTCAGGATAATGCCTGACGCCACCGGAGCTGACACCCTGAACCCTGAAGACACCACTCTTCAGGAGGGAACAGATTTATTACCCTTGTGATGAGGCAAAAATGGTTCATATATATCTTGCTTACCGCGCTGACATCGGTTCACATCTCAGCACAGGAGGTTATTACCGGTCTTTCACGTAACAATCAGCTGGCCGGAGCCACAACCACGCCCCGGCTTAAGGGTGCTGCTGCAGATGAACCGGTACAGCTACCCTTCATTGACGACTTCTCTGCAGACAGCCTCTTCCCCTCATCTGACAGGTGGAGTGACATGCTGGCATTCATCAACAACACCTTCTCCGTCAGGCAGCCGTCGCAGGGTGTGGCAACATTTGACTGCCTCGATGAACGGGGCCTGCTCTACGACGGGGCATCGCAGCTTGTCTTTCCCGCTGACAGCCTCACCTCACTGGCCATCAACCTGGAATACCTGCCCTCTGACAGCATCTGGCTCAGCCTCATGTATGAGGCCGGCGGCATAGCTGACCTGCCCGAGAGCGACGACAGCCTGACTCTCAGCTTCTGGGCTCCCGGAGAAGAGAAATGGTACAGCATATGGCACGCCGGCGGCGGTCCGACGGACGGATTCCGTCACGTAATGATACCCGTAAAGGATAGCAGGTTCCTGTTGAACGGTTTCAGGTTCATGTTCATGAACCATGCCTCGCTGGCCGATGTAGTTACTGAACCCTCACAGGCAGGTAACGCCGACCAGTGGAATATTGACCATGTATTCCTCGATAAGGAACGAAGATATAATGACACGGTACTGCATGATGTCGCCATGACTCTTCCGCAGAGATCACTTCTGAAGGAATATGAGGCGATGCCCTGGCGACGCTTCAAACAGGCATACCTCTCTGCCATGAGCCCCACGGCAGCGATCAATTACCGCAATAATGACACCATCGTGAGAAATGTCACCCGGCAGGTCTCCATTAAAAACATTGTCACCGGTGCGGTGGTGCGCGACTTCAATGCCGGGGCATCCAACGTCAGCCCCCTGTCAGATGTGAAGTATGATGCACCGTTGCTTTATACCTATGACTCCAACGCTGCCGACTCGGCTCTTTTCGAGGTCACCGTCTCGCTCATCACAGACGACTTTGACCCGAAACGCAATGACACCATAAGGT
>JBHEOU010000169.1:0-3715 GCA_046260645.1 Bacteroidales bacterium
GTATGTTGTGGAGCTGTCGCACCATGAAGGGTACGGCGCAAAGAGATGGACTGATCCGTTTATTCCGGCATTTCAGCTGGTAACAGATATTAAAAGGGAGGATTTTGTTGAGGATAACAGCAGTTACAAACCCAACGATAATGCCGACAGAGAAATCGCTGACAAAGAAATCGCTGACAACAATAATGACCAAAGCGATAACGGGGAAGACGATAAAGACGCCACCGATAAGGAAACCAGCGATAACAATCCCGGCGATAACACCGGCAATAAATACTCCAGAAGAGTGAATTTCAGAACGGGCGAGGCTGTGATTGAGTGGAGCGATCAATACGGAACCTACTCAAAAAGCACCTTTGTATCCCGGAAAGAGAATCTGATTATCACCCGTATCACCTCCTCCGGATCAGATATGGAGTGTACAGTGTCACTTGAGTCGCGTCACCGGTACAGCTGGTGGGAGAATATAGACAAACGCACCTCAACGGGTATTGAGCCTGTACAGGTTGAGGTATCAGGCAATACCATTACGTGGCATGCAGAGTTTGACAATCAGTGGGATGGCATGATCAGCGGCTACAGTGGTGGCACCATGGTTATCAACAGTGGCGGCAGCCTTGAAACCAGTGGCAGGGGCATCACCGTAACCGGTGCGGGCGAGATATTGCTGCTTACATGGGTTGACCCCGAATGGAATGCAGGAACCGGGACCGGAACCGGAACCGGCGGCAGCACTGCCGGTGAAAACGGGAACGATAAAAGAATAGAGATCATAAATAACGGTCTGAAGGATTACAACGGCTACCTGCAGGAACACACTGCCATTCACGGCGACCTGTATAACCGCGTGTCCCTTCACCTGGGCGGTGACCGAGGCCTGCTGAAAAAGCCGGTGGAGGAGACCCTGAACGCCGGCACCGGCAATCCCGATGCTGCCATTATTGAACGGGCCTTTAACGCCGCCAGATATAATATTATCTCGGCAACAGGGATCAATCCACCCAACCTGCAGGGTATCTGGAGCGGTACGCTGTCGCCCCCGTGGTCGGGTGATTATACCACCAACGGAAATCTGCCCGTTGCCATTTCGGCACTCCTGTCTACCGGCACACCTGAGCTTATGCTTTCAACGTTTGATATGCTTGAGCGTCATATGGCTGATTTTGAGGTGAATGCATCAGATATGTTCGGCACCCGCGGCATTCATGTACCGTCGCGTCTCAGCTCCCACGGCCTTAACAACCATTTTGACGCAACCTGGCCCATGACATTCTGGACGGGCGGTGCAGGCTGGTACTCAATGTTTTACTACGACTACTTCCTTCATACCTGCGACACTGCGTTCCTTACCGGCAGGGCGCTTCCCTTTATGGAGAAGGCGGTTGCGTTTTACGGGGATTTTCTTCTGAAGGGTGACGATGGCAAATATATCTTTATCCCCTCCTACTCGCCCGAGAATAACCCCTCCAATATTCCGTATCAGGCATCCATTAATGCTACGATGGATGTAATGATTGCCAAACAGTTGCTCAGGAATATTATTGCAGCCTCTGAGACTGCCGGCGTTAACGCGGAGAAAATTCCCGGCTGGAAGGAGATGCTGGGTGCCATGCCGCCTTATGAGATAAACGACAGGGGTGAGCTGAGGGAATGGATGTGGCCCGGTGTGGAGGAGAACCATGCCCACAGGCATGTGTCGCAACTCTATGCACTCTTTGATATTATGGATCCTGAGTTCAGGGATAATCACGATCTGATAAACGGGGCGCGGATGGTAATCGGTGAAAAGATGAAGTACCGCCATAACACCAATGGCGGTGAGATGGCGTTCGGACTGGCACAGCTTGGCTTTGCCGCCGCCATGCTGGGCGACGCAGAGACCTGCTATGATATTATTGGCTGGCTGGCTACCAGATACTGGAATAACAATATGGTAACCACCCACGACCCCGGTACTCTCTTTAACCTTGATCTGAGCGGCGGCTTTCCCGCACTGCTGACCAAAATGCTTGTCTATTCAGAGCCGGGACTGGTATCACTGCTTCCGGCCATGCCCGACGCACTGAGTCCGGGAAGAGCAGAGGGCCTTCTGCTGAGGGGTGGACTCACTATCAATCATATGGAATGGGAAGAGGGAAGGATAAAAGCAGAGATAACATCGGTTCGTGATCAGAAGTTTACTCTGCAGGTACCCGGTGATATTACCCTGATACGGGTCAGGGGAGCCGCTACTGAACCGGGGGACATCCCATCGGAACAAATCATAACCCCCGGAAGGAAGATCATTACCCTTGATATCACCTTCAGCGGGGAGGGCACCAGGGAGTTTTACTACAGGAACCCCAATACGCAGCTGCCGTTCAGGGACACTCATATCATACCCCATGATTCGGTGTTCTATGCAATAGGCACCTCGCCCCCTTACTGGGGCGGCCCTAACGCGGGTGTCAAACTCTACCGGTCGCCGGACCTTAAGAACTGGGAGTACGTTGATCTGCTGATAGATGCAGCGGCTCTGGACGATGATGTATGGTACAAAGACCGCTTCTGGGCACCCGAGCTGCACCGGTTTAACAACCGTTTCTTCCTCACCTTTAACTGCCAGAACAGTGGTGGCGGAAGCTATGCCTCAGAGAATATGAAGCATTTTCATGCCTGCGGTATGGCCGTGGCCGACAATATTGAAGGACCCTACACTGTTGTCACCCACGATAAGCCATTGACCTCGTTCCCTTCAAACGATATGACACTGTTTAAGGATGAGGATGGCAGGATATACTGCTTCTTTAACAACGGTTGGACAGATTTGCACCATATCTACGTTGCAGAGCTTGATACCGTAAACTATGAGCTGAAGGAGGAGCCCGTGCTGCTTATCAGTCAGGAGCCGGGCCGCTGGGACGGAGCCGGTATTGAGGGGGCGCATATCATTAAAAATGAGGGCACATACTATATGTTCTACTCATCATGGACACAGGGTTACGCCGTTGGCTATGCCACGGCAGAGAGTGTTTACGGGCCATGGACAAAATATGAAGGGAATCCGCTTTTCGGGGCGTTTATGCGAAACGACTCCACCTTTATCTTCAGGGAGGGTGAGGCAATCTATGACCCCGCATCACCCTACACCACCGTAGGGCATAATCAGGTGTTTACCGGTGTGGACGGCAGGGTGTGGATCTCATGCCACGGCTACAGGAAGGGCGACGAGAATGCATCGATGATCATGGATCCGATATGGTTTGAGGATGGCAGGCTGAAGACCAATGCCCCCACCTACCAGACGCAGATGGTGAGAGTCAGCGATGCTATGGCAACGAGGTTTCCCGGGTTGGTGAGATAGGAGGCTTAGCGGTAAAAAGGGAGGGGTGATAAGGGCAGTTAAAAAGTTTGAATTTTAGGAAATTCTAAAAATAATATTTCCGATATTGGATGCGGCCATAATGGATGTTTATGAGAAGCATTAACACCAGGGGAATAATTTTCAGACACTTAGCTGTTGCATTGTTGCTGGTGCTGTTTACTGTTATGGGGGTTAGTCAGGATAATCTCCATCTTGACAGTCTTCTGAGGGAACTCGGTTTACAATCCACAAGCTCTGATAAAGTTGGAATCCTCATTGCAATTACAGATTTCTACGCAGAAGACAACCCGGAAAAAGCCCTGCAGTATGCAGATGCCGCCATGATAGAAGCAGAAAACAGTAATAACATTA
>JBHEOU010000169.1:3725-4021 GCA_046260645.1 Bacteroidales bacterium
CATGTACTATGAGCTTGGTGACGTTTACAAGAAGAAAGGTCTTTATAAATTATCACTGGAAAATTGTATTGAGGGGCTGAAAGTATTCGAAACCCTGCAGGATACCGCCGGGTTATCATATATATACAATTGCATGGGCAGCCTGTATAAATACCAGAATGACCACAACAGATCCCTTGAATATTATAATAAAAGCCTGCTTCTTAATTTGGCCAGTGGTGATAGTCATGGTATCTCAATGTCTTATAATAATATCGGGGTTGTATATAGCATTTTAGGCAATACTGACCTGGCTG
>JBHEOU010000017.1:0-15277 GCA_046260645.1 Bacteroidales bacterium
ACCGGGCTGAAATGGAAGTATGCCCTGAACTCAGCCTCAGACAACAGGTATCTGATATGCAATGCCAAGGAGAGCGACCCGGGCTCCTATGCCGACAGGTCGGTGCTGGAGGGAGACCCCCACAGGCTGATAGAGGGGATATGCATTGCATCATATGCCATAGGGGCCTCGAACGCGGTGATCTACCTGAAGACCGGATCACCCCATCCACTTGCACGACTGAGGCAGGCACTCGAGTCGGCACGCGACTACGGGATAATCGGCCATAACATCCTCTCCAGCGGATTCAATCTCGACATAGTAATCAGGGAGGAAGCCGGAGCGTTTGTATGCGGCGAGGAGACGGCGCTGATAGCGAGCCTTGAGGGCAAGCGCGGCATGCCGGAGCTGAAGCCCCCTTATCCGACTACAAGCGGCCTGTTTGGCAAGCCCACCGTGATAAACAACGTCGAGACCCTGATGAACGTCCCTCTCATCATGTCTCACGGTCCGGAGTGGTTCCGTACAATGGGCACCGCAGGAAGCAAAGGAACAAAGCTCTTTGCCCTGGGCGGCAGAGGCCGTTATACAGGGCTGATCGAGGTGGAGATGGGCACTCCCTTTAGAACCATCGTCGAAGGTATCGCAGACGGCATCAGGGAGGGAAAGGCATTCAAGGCACTGCAGATAGGAGGGCCTTCCGGAACATTCATCACAGAGCAGAACCTGGAACTGCCTGTCGACTTTGACGTGCTGAGGGAGAATGGCATAGCAATGGGCTCAGGAGGACTCATAATCATTGACGAGACCACGTGCATGGTCGACTTTGTAAGGTATTACATGGAGTTCATCCACAGGGAGAGCTGCGGTAAGTGCATACCCTGCCGTGAGGGCACGGGCCGCATGCAGGAGATACTCGAAAATATCATCCGCAAGCCCAATACCGAAGACGCCAACGCCACCCTCGAGAGGTTCAAGGGAGTAATGCAGCTTGAGACCATAGCCTCGGTGATGAAGGACACCTCGCTGTGCGGACTGGGACAGACGGCACCCAACCCGTTCATCAGCGCCATGACCAATTACCGTGAGGAGTTCGAAGAGCATATCTTCGACAGACGCTGCCGTGCCAATGTATGCCGGGGGCTCAGGACATTCAGCATTGATGTTGATAAATGCACGGGCTGTACGGTCTGTGCCGCCAAATGCCCGGTCAACGCCATCTATGGAACAAGGTTGCAGCCATTCTTCATCGTTGAAGACAAATGTATCGGCTGCGGAATATGCTATGATGTATGTAAGTTCAGCGCCGTAACGGTAAAATAAGCCATGCAGTTCACTATAGAAGTAAATAACAAGAGCATAAAGGCGGAGAAGGGAGAGACCATCCTTTCGGCCCTCAACCGTAACGGTATCATGATCCCCACGCTCTGCAGGATGGCAGAGTTCACCCCTACAGGCGCCTGCCGCATGTGCGTCGTGGAGGTCGAGGGTCGTGACAGGCTGGTCACCGCCTGTTCGGCTCCGGTGGAGGAATGGATGAAGATACAGACACACTCACTGCGTGTTATCAAGGCAAGAAAAACGATAGTTGAGCTTCTTCTCTCGAACCATCCTGACGACTGTCTGTACTGCGACCGCAACCTCGACTGTGAGTTGCAGCGGCTGTCAGATGAGATGCAGGTGAGGGAGAGGCGCATTCGCGGAAGCAAGATCAAGCCCCGGCGCGACCAGTCGAGCCCCGCCATTGTCAGGGAACTGTCGAAGTGCATCCTGTGCGGTCGCTGTCTCAGGGTATGTGAGGAGGTGGTCACAGCCACCTCGATAGATTTCATAGGCAGGGGACGCTATACCCATGTGGGGCCTGCAATGGACCGTGATTTCAACTTCTCAAGCTGTATCCACTGCGGCCAGTGCGTGCTGGTCTGCCCCACCGGTGCCCTTCATGAAAAACATTACCTCTCGGAGGTGCAGGAGCAACTCAGCAAGAACGATGTCATCAGGGTGATACAGTACTCACCGCTGGTGCCCTACGCACTTGCAGCGGAGATGGGTGTGAAATACAATCGCGATTTCGACAGGCTCCTGAATGCCGCACTCAGAAAGACAGGCTTTGACAAAGTGTTCCTCTCAGGAGCAGGGACGGATATCCTGATCACTGAGCTTGCTGATACCCTGATCGGCACTAAGGATAAGTCAGACAGGAAACCTCTCATCGTCTCGGCATGTCCGGCATGGGTCAAATACTGCGAACAGTTCACACCGGAGCTGCTTCCTCTGCTGTCAACACTCAAGACACCGCAGCAGATATCCGGGGCAATCATCAAATCCGTTGTCGCGCCATCAGATGACAGATCACGCGTCTATACCGTGTCTGTGACCCCCTGCACGGCAATGAAGTTCGAGGCACGCCGTGACAGCATGACGAGGAAAGGGATCAGTGACATCGACACCGTCCTGACGGTCAGGGAACTGGCAAGGCTGATCATACTTTATGGGATTGATATGACGAACATCGATCCGGAGCCTGCGGATGAGCCCATGGCCCTGCGCAGCTCCGCATCGCTCCTCGCCGAGGCCGCGGGCGGCATCACCGAGTCTGTTCTGCGATCCATTGCTGTCAGGGCAGGTGAGAAGGAGTGCGACAGGGCAGCAGTGAAAAAACTGCGCAACACCGGAACCTTCCGCGAGACTGAGGTGACAACCGGAGGAAAAACCTGGTCAGTGGCGGTGGTAGACGGGCTGAAGGGCCTTGAAAAGCTAAGACAGATGCTTGAGGGCGGAGCACAGTATGACCTTGTGGAGGTCATGGCCTGCCCCGGCGGATGCGTGAACGGAGGAGGTATGCTCCCTGCCGGATCAAGGGAGGCAGTGCGGCAGCGAACGAGGTTCATCTGGCAGACCGACGACCAGGAGGCTGTTCGCGGTCCCGAACAGTCTTCCTCAGTAGCAGGGTTGTATGGGAATGTATTTGAACAGTGCCCTGAACTCGCTGATAAAAAGCTGTTCCATACACATTTCAGCAAGCGCGATGTATTGCTTTAAGAGATAAGACCATGCTGGTATATACTATAAAAGAGCTTTGCCGTACCTGCTACACCTGTGTCAGGGAGTGCCCGGCGCGCGCTATACGCATCGTAGGCGGACAGGCGGAGGTGATAACCGAAAGGTGCGTGGCATGTGGCAATTGCACCAAGGTATGCAGCCAGGGAGCCAAGGTCTTTGTGAACACCGTTGACACGGTGCGAAAGGTGCTCGATAAACCCGGGAAAAAGGCCGCACTGGTAGCCCCCAGCTTTCCGGCAGAGTTCCATGACGTGATTGACCACAAAAAAGTAGTGGGAATGATAAGAGCGCTGGGCTTTGATTATGTGGTTGAGGTATCATTCGGTGCCGATCTTGTGGCTCACCGGTACCGCAACCTGATAAACGAGGCCGGAGCCGAAAATTATATCTCATCAGACTGCCCGGCAATTGTATCCTTTATCAGGTTCTACCACCCTGACCTCACCCGGAATCTTATCCCGGTTGTCTCACCCATGGTGGCAATGACAAGGGTGATGCGGAAAAAGCACGGTGATGACCTTTCAGTGGTGTTCATCGGCCCCTGTGTCGCTAAGAAGTCGGAGAGTCCCGAGGTGGATGTCTCCATAACATTCCTTGAGCTTCGCGAGATGTTCGAATCCTCAGGCATCAGTCCTGATACCGCCCTCCCCTCTGAGTTCGATCCGCCCCTGGGAGGCCGCGGTGCAATTTTCCCCGTCACAAGAGGCCTGCTTCAGACAGCCGGGGTTAATGATGATGCCATTACAGGGAATATTATTGCTGCCGAAGGAAGGATAGACTTTCAGGAAGCCATCAAGGAGTTTGAGGAGGGGATGATAGGCGGACAACATCTCGAGCTGCTCTGCTGCGAGGGATGCATCATGGGGCCCGGGATGAGCAAGGGAGGAAAGCAGTACAACAGGAGGGCCCTTGTAAGCACCTACGCACAGCAGAAGATGTCAGACCTCGATATGGACGACTGGAGGAACAACCTCGGTATCTATGATAAACTTGATCTCTCTGCCCGTTTCCGTCCTGAAGATAAGCGCCAGATGATCGGCGATGAGACAGAGGTGGAGGAGGTGCTGGCCTCCATGGGCAAACTGACGCCCAAGGATCATCTCGACTGCGGAGCATGCGGATATGAAACATGTATTGACCATGCCGTGGCCATAGTAAAGGGGCTCGCCGAGGAAGAGATGTGCCTCCCCTATACTATTGAGAAGCTTCACAGGTCGGTACAGGACCTGGCGCTCTCCAACTCCAAGCTCACCACCATGCAGAACGCCCTCAAACAGTCGGAGAAGCTCGCTCATATGGGCCAGCTCTCCGCAGGCATTGCCCATGAGCTCAATAACCCGCTGGGTGTGGTGATCATGTACAGCAATATACTCCTGGACGAGTGCAAACCGGAGGACCCGGTACGGGACGATATTCAGCTTATCGTCGAACAGGCGGCACGCTGCAAGAAGATCGTGGGTGGACTGCTTAACTTTGCCCGGAAGAACCAGGTGAACCACCAGTATATCGATATTGGAAAGCTGACGGAAAGCAGCATCGGAGGCGTGGTTTTTCCTGAAAATATAACTGCGGTAATCGACGACCGTACCACCAGCCCCGACGCTGCAATAGACTCGGAGCAGATGACCCAGGTGCTCACCAACCTCTTCAAAAACGCCATCGATGCAATGCCCGGCGGAGGCACGCTGACGATCACCCTTGAGGATACCGTCAGTGACGTTGTCTTTGTCGTCTCTGACAATGGCACAGGCATTAAGGAGGAAGATAAACCAAAGATCTTCGAACCCTTCTTTACTACCAAGGGCCTTGGAAAGGGAACCGGACTGGGACTGGCGACCACCTATGGCATAGTAAAGATGCACAAGGGTCAGATCACGGTAGAGACAAACAGTGACCCGGCCAAAGGACCAACCGGGACAACCTTTAAAATAATACTTCCCAGGAGGCCCGAGTAAATAAAGTGGAGCATGCGCGACTGAGAGTGAAAAATATTAAATTAACATTCATAAATAATGAGCAAAATATATACAGTCCTTCTTGCTGACGATGACCCCGACTATCTCTTCCAGGTAGCTTTCTTCCTTCGCAAGGCGGGCTATGAGGTGGTGGCGGTTGAGAGCCAGGCTGAGGCCGAGCAGGTCATCGCAAAGATGAAGCCTGACATCGCCGTCTTCGACCTGATGATGGAGAGTGATGACAGCGGCTTTATCCTCTGTTACAAGCTTAAGAGAAGATACCCCGAAGTGCCGGTCATACTTGCCACTGCAGTGTCAAAAGAGACAGGGATAACCTTTGGACTGAACAGCGGCCAGGACCGTGACTGGATACGTGCTGACCTCTACCTTGAAAAAGGGGTGAGGCCCGAACAGCTTGAGCTGGAAATAAAAAAACTACTGAAGATATAGAATGGCACAACTTAAAATTCTTGTCGTTGATGATGAACCCGGCATCAGGTCAGGCGTGGCCCGTATACTGAGTAACTTTCACGTGACTTACCCATTCATGGATGAGGACTATACCTTTAATATTCTTGAGGCAGCCACGGGTGAGGAGGGGATAGAGATTATTGACCGTGACATGCCTGATATCCTGTTGCTTGACAATAAGCTGCCCGGGATACAGGGGGTGGAGGTTCTGGAATATGTGCGGAAAATGAACTATGACATCGTTGTGGCCATGATAACCTCATATGCCTCTATTGACGTGGCTGTAAGAGCACACAATGACGGCGCCATAGATTTCATCCCCAAACCGTTCACCCCGCAGGAGCTGAAGGCTTCCATAGAACAGATCACCAAGCAGCAGTACCTGAGAAGGATAACCCACAAGCTGAAGGTGGAGGGGAAAAAAGTCAGGTTCCAGTTTCTCTCCGTCCTGTCTCATGAGATGAAAGCACCGCTGAATGCCATTGAGGGATACCTGAAGATGATGCAGGAGAGGCAGTTGGGAGAATCACTTGATGACTGCGCATCAGCCATAGAGAGATCGCTGCAGCGTATTGACAGCATGCGGAACCTGATCATGGACCTTCTCGATTTCACAAAGGTGAGTTTTGAAAGGCATATGGAGAAGATGCAGGATGTCAACCTCAGGGAGCTGGTCTCCATGGCCGTGGTTACCGCCAGTCCGTACGCCATACACAAGGATATCCACTTTGTGACCGATATCAGGGGCTGCGAGACAATCTGGGCTGACCCCAATGATTTTGAGATCATTATGAACAATCTGGTTTCGAATGCCGTTAAATACAACAATACAGGAGGAACGGTGACAATAACCATCGATTGCGATGACAGTGAGTTTACACTCTCTGTCGCTGATACCGGCATCGGCATTAATGCCTCAGAGAAGGAAATGCTTTTTGAAGAGTTCTCACGCATTAAGAATGACAAGACCCGCAACATCAGCGGCAGCGGTCTGGGCCTCTCCATTGTCAGGAAGGTGGTGGAGCTCTACCACGGAGTCATTAACGTGGAGAGTATACCCGACAGGGGATCGGTATTTACGGTGACAATTCCAACGCTACAGGTAACCAATATAAAGAGTTAATTATGAAGACACTTCCCGGAAAGACCGTTGAACGTCTGAGCCAGTACAGACGGGTCTTGTCAGCCTCGCTTGAGAGAACTGATCAAAACCATAGGCTCAATAATTGATGCCCCCAGCGGACTCAACGTTGCCATAATCGGGATGGGTAACCTGGGCCGTGCCATCACAGGCTACTTCAGGGGAAAACGTACAAATATGAATGTGGTGGCCGCCTTTGACGTCGACCCGCAGAAGGTCGACAAGGTGGTAGCGGGAGTGAAGTGCTACCCCCTTGATCAGATAAAGAGGCTCAAGGGCGAACTGGATATATCAATTGCCGTACTCGCAGTACCAACAGACCAGGCAGTAACGGTGACGACCATGCTGGTCAGCAACGGCATAAAGGGGATAATGAACTTCACAACGGTGCCGCTGAATGTCCCTGAAAATGTATATCTCGAGGAGTTTGACATGATAACCTCAATCGAAAAGGTTGCTTATTTTGTTAAGGAGAAAAAGTAACCGCCCGGTAAATGAGGATTTTTAACAGCTTTGAGGAGGCAGCGGTGATCAGTTCGCCTGTAGTGACGACAGGTACCTTTGACGGAGTGCACATCGGGCACAAGACAATTATAAAACGACTGAAGAAGCTGGCAGCCGACCATGGCGGGGAGAGTGTCCTCATCACCTTCCATCCCCACCCCAGGGTGGTGCTCTATCCGGAGTCCGCCGGCAAGGGGCTGAAGCTAATCTGCTCTCAGGAGGAGAAGATCGAGCTGCTTTCTAAGGCCGGACTCGACAATATTATTGTCATCGAGTTTACCCGCAAATTCTCGCGGATAACCGGCGAGGAGTTTGTCAGGGATATACTATGCGGTGTCCTGAAGGCAAAGGTGATAGTGGTGGGCCATAACCACCACTTTGGGTTTAACCAGGAGGGCGATTACAGGACCCTGTGGGAGTGGAGGGGGAAATATGGGTTTGAGGCCGAGGAGATACCGATGCAGGAGGTGCAGAACGAAACAGTCAGCTCAACCCGTATCAGGCAGGCTCTTGCAGAAGGATATATCCAGCGCGCCAATGCCTATCTCGATCATTTTTACCTGGTAATAGGCACGGCTGTCGAGGAAGACCCGGGCTTAAACCCCGAGGTGCCGCTCATCAGGATCCCGGTCACCGATGTGACAAAACTGGTCCCGCCGCCGGGACTCTATGCCGTATCATGTGCTGCTGAAACATTCTATTCCAGGGGAATGGTTTATATCCCTGACAATGGCGCTTTGCTTCCTGAGATATATCTCCACCTGGAAAGTTATGAGGATGATATCCCGGGAAAAAGATTGACGCTCTTCTTTCATAAACGGCTTGATGCATCGCGCGCTGAAGTGCCTGCCACAACGCTTCTTTCAATGGGAGTAAGGGAGATGCAGGAGCTTATATTCTGAGGCTTTTAAGGATAACCTGATCTTAAAAAGCCTATTTTTGTACGTTAATCAGAGGGGGAGGAAATAAACAAGAAGGACAATGAAATTCAATCCAGAAAAACTAAGTATACCCGACCGCCGGATGGAGCCTTTCATAGACCCGTCCGAGATATGGTCGATATTGAATGACGCAAAGGCTGATAAGATAAGGGTTAGGGAACTGATCGCAAAATCACTCTCCAAGGAGCGTCTCACCCTGGCCGAGACAGCGTCTCTCATTAACGCCACGGACGATGACCTGGTTGAGGAGATCAAGGCCGGGGCACGCGAACTTAAGAAAAAGGTTTACGGCAACAGGATAGTATTGTTTGCTCCTTTGTATATCGGCAACAAATGCAGCAACAACTGCCAGTACTGCGGCTTCAGGGTAACCAACAAGGAGGCAAAACGAAAGACCCTCAGCGACCTTGAAATCACTGCCGAGGTTGAAGCCCTGGAGGATAACGGACAGAAGCGACTGATACTGGTCTACGGTGAGCACCCGGAGTATAATCCTGAATTCATTGCTCACACTGTTAAACTGGTTTATGGAATCAAAAAGGACAGGGGCGAGATACGCAGGGTCAACATCAATGCTGCCCCACTCGACATTGACGGATTCCGCACTGTGGGCCGCTCAGGCATTGGCACGTACCAGATCTTCCAGGAGACTTATGACCCGGATGCATACAAGCTGTACCACCTCAGCGGTAAAAAAAGCGACTACTACTGGAGGCTCACCGCCCTCGACAGGGCCCAGGAGGCCGGTATAGACGACGTTGGCATCGGGGCTCTGTTCGGCCTGTACGACTGGAGGTTTGAGGTAATGGGACTCGTGAGGCATACAAACCACCTCGAGGCATGTTACAATGTGGGCCCCCACACTATCTCGTTCCCGAGGATCAAGGATGCTTCAATGCTTAACCTGAATGGCAAATATTATGTCAGCGATGACAATTTCAAGAAGCTGATAGCCATATTGCGCCTGGCTGTGCCCTATACCGGACTGATCCTCACGGCACGCGAGACACCTGATGTGCGACATGAGGCGATGGCCTTCGGAGTGTCACAGATCGACGGCGGAACAAAGCTTGAACTTGGCGGCTACTCCGCTTCAAAGAACGCGGAACAGAACCTGAACCGTGAACAGTTCAAGATAAACGATGAGAGATCGCTGGCCGATGTCATTGACGAATTGATCGACAATGATTATATTCCGTCGTTCTGTACCGCCTGCTACAGGCTTGGACGAACCGGGGAGCATTTCATGGAGTTCTCCGTGCCGGGCTTCATCAAGCGTTACTGCACCCCCAACGCAATACTGACACTGTCAGAATATATCGTTGACTATGCATCTCCCGAACTTGCAGAGAAGGGATGGAGGGCCATAGAGAAGAACATGGCTGACCTCGATGAGGGTATGAAGGAGAGCATCAGAAAGAAGATTGTCCGCATCAGGAGCGGTGAGCGGGACCTATACTATTAAACTAATAAATCATGGTCAGGGTAATAGGAATTAAGATCACAGACAGGATCAAGGAGGCAGGGCTGGTTCAGAAGGCCCTCTCGGATCACGGCAGTGTCATAAGCACACGCCTTGGGTTCCACGAGCTAAGCAACGAGGTCTGCAGCCGTGAAGGATTTATGATCATCCATCTGGCAGGGCTCTATGACGACTGTGAGGAGCTGGCTGAGAAACTGAAAAGGATTGAGGGCATCTTTGTGAAAGATATGGCTTTCTCTCACGGCACCTCCGATGCATCGGTGGAATGCGACGGGGTAACGCTGCTCGGGGTACTCGTACCGCGCCGTGATGATCTGGGAATACAGGTCCAGGCGCTGCTGACTACTTACGGCTGTGTCATCAGGACAAGGCTGGGAGTGAATGAAGTATACTTCGGCGAGCCGGCAGGACTTATTATCCTTGAGCTGGCTGGCGACCGGACGCAGTTTGCATCTCTCGAAAAAGAGCTGCGTGAGATCGAGGATATTGCTATTGGCCGTATCTGTTTTCCTGCCTGAGCGTCTGTCCGAAGAAGACGGCATTGGCAAGAATCTTTGCAGTGCCGAACCAGACAGCCCTGAAGTTTGTTTCGTCATAGATCGAGATCACCCTTCCCGGTCCGGGGTGCACACATGCAAAGACACTGTTGCTTATCCTCGCAAGGTTTTCCGTTGAACAGTAACCGCTCAGCAGAGGGGTTGAGGCATATCTTACCGGGGCATTATATGTGTTGCCGGTCAGCTTCACTGCCGTGGCGTCACTCTTGAATACAGGGAGGTATGCTCCGGAGTATCCGTAGCAGAGCGGGTGTGTCAGATCAATCCTTGTCAGGAAGATAGAGCCGGGAATCATATGGAGAACCCTGTCGGCCTGCCTGTCGGCATACCTGCGTTCGACACTGGCCGGAACGGAGGCATTATCAATGTATTCTATCTCCGCAAAGCCGTTGCCGGCAAGCCACCTGTTGCCACCCTTAGAGGCGATAATTGTTCCGCCGGTGCGGTTCCACTCCCTGATCCGGTCAATAACCGCCTGGTGCATGGATGGATTTCCTGCAACGATAATGACATTGTACCTCGAGAGGTTAGCTGATGCAAGCCTGGAGGCAGGCATCAGAGTGACCTCCATACCGTACCTCACATCAAGGAGGTGCCAGATCTCTCCCGCATCATCGGAGGGAATGCCCTCATCGATCAGTAGCATCACCGAAGGCCTGGTAAGAGGAATGAATTCATTGCTGCCCAGGTCAATGCCCGCAGGAGTAAGTCCTGTTGATACCCCATGGATGGTGATGCCGCACTCCTCTGCCACTCTTTTCATTATCGCCTCATTCTCCTCATAGGAACGAAGGTTTTCGGGCGAGTGCACCATGATTGTTCCATAGCTGAATTCCTTCTCTTTACCACCTGTGGTGACTGTGAATGGCCTGGCTGACACTCTTGCTGTCAGTCCCTCACTCTGTATCATGTAAAGGGCACGCGGAGCATAGGAGTCACTCCATTCAAAGAGCCAGGCATATGGCTTTTCATCTCCTGTCACACTGCCGTTGGGCATAGGAGGCCCGGTCACCTTCTCTCCTGCCATGCCGGCAGCCTCGGAACCATTAAGTGCGCTGTAGCTCAGGTTGAATGCCATAGGCATGACCCAGGAGGAGATATCATAGAAGACTGTGTCGGCAAATCGGGAGGCAGGCTCGAAGAGGCTTCTGACAAAGCGGTATTCCTTCTGTTTGAGGGGAACAAAATAGCTGTCGGTGCTGCTGAAGGTCACACCATTTTTTGTGATGTTACGTCCGCTTCTGTAGACCTCTATCTTATGCCTCAGGAGGTTTTCAATGAACTTACCCGCCGCGCTCTTGTCGTTACCTGTGCTGAACAGATAGCCCTTCACCGCGGAGGCCTCTGCTTCACTTATTGCCGCGAGGTAGAAGTCGCGCTGCATGTTCAGCAACCGTGACCTCATCTCAATACCGGCCTCGATGGTCGAAAGACTTACCGTGAACTGGTTTCTGATGGCATAGGGGAACGATAGCACTCCTCCGGGGGTTTCACGCAGATGGCCTTTCACACCGGCCTGTTCAAACAGTATTCCTACTGAGCCGTGAATATCGGGATATGATGACCCTTTGCCAAGGTAGAAGTCGTCAAAGCTCTCCTCTGTATAGTAAAGGCTTCCGATGCTGTCAAGGTGCCTGGCATGGTATTTCCCGATCACGGCCGTCAACTCCTGGTTTTCAGGAGGGACCATCGGGTTATTACGTGACTGTACGCCCGGCTGGAAGAAGAAGGTGGAGTTTGCGCCCATCTCGTGGTGGTCGGTGTTGATGTTTGGCATCCAGCGGAAGAAGGCCTCAACACGACCGACGGTCTCTGGCTGCTGGAGCATTATATAGTCACGGTTCAGGTCAAACCAGTAGTGGTTGGTTCTGCCTCCGGGCCATGCTTCGCTGAATTCGCGCCCTGACGGATCGGTGGTAAGGGTCATCCCCCTGTACATGTTCACCCATGTTGAGTGACGCTGCAGGCCGTCAGGGTTGAGCGCCGGGTCAATCAGAATAACGGTGTTGTCCAGTATTTCATCAATCGCGGCGCCCTGTCCGGCGACAAGATAATAGGCGGTAAGCAGGGATGCGTTCTGTGCACTCGACTCGTTGCCGTGCACCCCGTATCCCAGTTTGATTACCAGTGGCATGTCATCAGTCCTGATCCCCCTTGATACAGCCGGGTCAGAGAGCTTAAGGTGTTCCAGCCTTATCTCCTCAAGCCTGCCCATATTCTCCTCAGATGTGATAATCAGCTGACCCAGCGTTCTCCCTTCCCAGCTCTTTCCGTACTCCTCCCACACAGCCCTTTCCGAGTGATCACCAAGGAGCTTCATGTATCCTGCCAGCTTGTCGTGAGTGACATGCCATTCGCCCACCTCATGGCCGATAAAGGAGGATGGAGAGGGAATTGCCGGATTGTATTCAATGCCTGAAGGCAGATAATAGCTAAGACCGGTCTGCGCATTCATCATCAGTGAAGCAAGAAGCATCACTGATAAAAGGAGGGTTCTTTTCATCAAGTCAGGTTTGAAAATGTCTAGCAATGTCGGAAAAAATGGGATCGGTTGTTACGCCGCATGTTTGTTATGCAGCATATCAGGTTCTGGCCATTCTTCTGCTATAGTGGGGTGTGTCTCCCCAGAGGCCAAGCGCAAGGGTTGTTCCCGGTATAAGATTAAAGTTGAGGCCGCTGATGTTCGTCTCATTTATCTCATTGAAGGCTGGCTTGCCAGCATAAATCTTGTATCCATTCCTGTACCTTGATGGAGTGAGGTTGGGCATAACCACATTTGCGCCGCATGATATAGCCTTCTCGCGTCCTGCGGTATCAATGGCCTGCATGGCTGTGGAGGCTACGATGTTGATATCCTTCATGATGATCCTGATTATGGCTATCATCCTGAGGGTCAGATTAAAACGCTCCCTGATAAAGAGATTGTCGGTACCCCTGACACCCAGAGGTGTGTCAGAGTGTTCAATAAAAGGTCCCATGCCGCACATGTCTATGTCAAAATCGCGCATGAAGATAATATCGTCTGCAAGATGACTCATCGTCTGGTAGGGAAGGCCCACCATAACTCCCGTACCTGTCTGGTATCCTGTCTCCTGTATCATCTTTAGACACTCCAGTCTGCGGTTGTACCTGTGCATATCGTCATCAGGGTGTACCCTCCGGTAAAGCGCCTCGCTGGCGGCCTCCACCCGCAGCAGGTATCTGTGGGCTCCCGCATCAAACCATCGCTCGTAAGTCTCCCTGGTCTGCTCGCCAAGTGAGAGTGTTATCCCCAGTTGTCCACCGGTCAGTTCTCTGATAGTGCGGATGAGCTTCTCCATGTTGTCAACATATGAACTGGATGGATTCTCGCCCGACTGGATGGCTATGGAGCCGAAGTTAAGCCTGTGTGCGGTCATGGCCGCCTTAATGACCTCTTCGTTGGTCAGCGCATATCTGTCGACTTTGTGATTTTCACGCCTGATACCGCAGTAGAGGCAGTTCTTACCGCATATGTTCGAATATTCTATAAGGCCCCTGAGATAGATACAGTTTCCAACGTGCTTGTCTCTGATGGCAGATGCACTGCGATAGAGAAGAGGAGTCTCTTCCTCACCGCACTGCAACATGGCAAGGATATCTGACCGGTCGTGTTCCTTCTTTTCGAGTATTGAAGATAGTCCTGTTGCCATGTCATGAGTTAGCCTTGCAACGATAACAACCCTGAAGAAGGAAAGTTCACCGTATGCTTAGATTTTTTCAGAAACCCCTTCCGAACATCTGCCAGAGGGTTCTTTTCATCTCCTGCCAGCGGGTCATTGAAGCGAAGGCAAAGGAGTTTGTATATTCGGTTACTGCCTTTTTGGCCTCATCATTTTTCCCTTCCTTTACAAGAGCCTTCACTCTCTCTTCCAGTGCCGGCATCTCGCTCAGGGCCTTCTGTTCCATCTCTGCCACGGCTGGTTCGATAAGCTTGCGACCCCTCTCCCAGTTTACCGTCGAGAGCCTGTTGGCTTCGCGGAAGGCCCATATGGCTGCATCTTCTCTGTAGCGGTGCTGACCGCATATGCGGAAGCTCTCAGGCAGTGACATGGTACCCGAGAATATGGGTATGCGCGGACTCTGTCCCGGGTTGTCAAATGAGAACCATGCCACAGCGCCCACTTCTTCTGGCAGCCAGTCGCGGCACTGTATGACATGCGAGTAGGAGCACCCTGCGATGGCAATGGTCCGCTGCCTCTCGATGGTGCCTGGCTTAAGTTCGTTGATCAGGGTACGCAGGTCAGCGTTCATCCAGTTATTGACCGCAGGCGACTTCACTGTCTCTGTAATCTCATTGCCGGCCTCATCCTTTTTCTTCACTGTAACCATCAGGTTCTTCGTCATGTCCCAGGGGGTTCCCTCGTAGGTTTCGCGGAAGAGAGCCATCACGTCACTGACTGAAAGCTTTTTGTCAGCTTTCACCGAGAAGGGTAGCTCCTCCATCTCCATCGTCAGCTTCAGTCCGGGAGCGAGTTTATTCAGCACGTAGAACTCGCGTATAGCGTATGGTTTGCCGGTGCCGATCACCTTGTAGAATTTAAAGGGTTCCTTTCCGTCCCAGTAACCCAGATCCTTTGCTTTTTTGCGCAGGTCGGTGGAGGTCATGAATTGATCAGGGTCATTGAACTTCACGTCAGATATCCTGGGTATATTGGCGGCGATGCCCGCATGGTCATCGGGGATCCTCTGGGCGACCCACAGTGAGGAGGGCTTGCCCGGGCCTGACCCGGCTATCTCAAGCTGCCAGACCTCTTTCGGGTCTGCTATCGTGATGCACTCAGCCATGTCACCGTAACCGTACTGCTCAGCCAGCGATCCGATAAGGGCAATAGCCTGCCGTGCTGTGGTGCAGCGCTGGAGGGCTATTTTCTCAAGCTCCTCTATGAGAAAGAGGCCTTCAGTGTTAATGAGTTCCTTGCGACCGTAGATGGTTGTTTCACCAATTGCAAGCTGCTTCTCGTTGAGGCAGGGATAGGCGGTGCTCAGAAAGGCATAGGTGGATTTCACTTCCGGGATCTCGCCCTTGCGGGTTACGTTGGTCATATCCCAGGCCGCCTCGGTATGCATTGTTCCCCAGTAGACCGGGTGGACCGTATCCCTTGCGAATGTCATGGCAGGGACCACTTCGAGCCAGGTGCGGTACCTGCCGTCGCAGGTATGTG
>JBHEOU010000170.1:0-1473 GCA_046260645.1 Bacteroidales bacterium
GTACTGCAGTTCTTCCTGGAAGACGGCACCAAAATCTCCGTCCGGCCCTCCGGCACCGAGCCGAAGATCAAATTCTATTTCAGTGTCAAAACAGAAATGAACAATGTCACACAGTTTGAAGATCTGTGGCAGAAGCTTGAGCACAGGATTGACAATATTATAAGTGATATGAAGCTATGAAAGCATACAGAAAGGAGATATGGGTTGAGACCCCGCACAGAAGAGACTACCTGAACATAACACCCCAGGTGGAGCAATGCCTGGCCGACAGCGGTATCAGGGAAGGGATGGTGTTGGTTAACTCAATGCACATCACAAGCTCAGTCTTCATCAATGATGACGAGGGCGGACTGCATCATGATTTTGAGGTGTGGCTTGAGAAGCTGGCGCCCGAGAAACCTCATTCGCAGTACCGGCACAATGGCTTTGAAGACAATGCCGATGCCCATATGAAACGCCAGCTCATGGGTCGTGAAGTGGTTGTGGCCATAACCGAAGGGAGGCTTGACTTCGGTCCCTGGGAACAGATCTTCTACGGCGAATATGACGGCAAACGACGCAAACGTATCCTCGTAAAAATCATCGGAGAATAGACCTCCCGGCAGCCCGGCCCCCTAATGCCTACTGCCTGAGGGCTGCCGACTGAGGACTGCCGACTGAGGACTGAGGACTATTGCCCTCCCCCTGCAAGCTTGCTGCTCGCGGTAATGACTCACAGGGTCATTACTTTTCGCTCGCCCCTCTACTGCCTGAACCAGCTATCCGGAAAATTCACCAGGTAAACCTTCTCCGTGGCCCTGGTCAGGGCCGTATAGAACCACCGCAGATAGTCTATGGTCGGCTCCTGGCGGTTGAACATGCCCTGGTCAATGAAGACCCTCTCCCACTGTCCTCCCTGCGACTTGTGGCAGGTGACGGCGTAGGCAAACTTGATCTGCAGGGCGTTGTACCAGGGGTCATCCCTGACCGCCTCGAACTGCTTCCGCTTCGACTTTATGCCGGGATGGTCAGAGAGCACGGCAAAATAGAGCTCCCTTGATTTTTCCATTGAGAGCGACGGTGTGCTCATCATCAGCGTGTCAAGCATCACCTTAACCTCAATCTCCAGCTCCGTATCACGAAACCAGAGGGTCATATCCGCGAAGCGCATCCCGTGCATCTCGTCAAACCTCCTGATCCTTCGAACCTCGGCAATGTCACCGTTGGCAATGAAGGAGCCGTTCTCCTCGTCCTTGAGCCAGTAATAATTGTTCTTCACAACCATCACCATGTCTCCGGTGCTGATCTCCTCCTCCCGGAAAAAGACCCTGTTACGTATTCCCTGGTTATACCTGTTGGCAAGGTTGTTCGAGTTGACAACCACGATGGCTCCGTCGGTGCCGCACCTGTCATATGATTCGCTCAGGAAATCAATCAGGTCATTGCCGCCGAGACGCACAATGTCGCTATAACCGTCAAGCACCATCTCAGGTA
>JBHEOU010000170.1:1483-2250 GCA_046260645.1 Bacteroidales bacterium
CTGCCTGATGACCTGACGAAGCTCAAAGGCCACCAGCCCGAAGCCTGTTGCACGCATGACATTCTCATCGAGGGCAGGACTGACAATCGACCCTACCGGGGGCAGCTGAGCCACATCACCAACAAGTATTAGCTTACAGTCGGTGCCGGTATAGACATACTCCAGCAGGTCTTCAAGCAGCTTGCCACTCCCGAACATTGATCCCTCGGATGATTCGTCAGGGATCATCGAAGACTCATCCACTATGAAGAATGTCTCCTTGTGGAGGTTTCTGTCAAGGACAAATTTACCGACACCGTCTGTAGCTGATTTCTGCCTGTATATCTTTCGGTGAATGGTATATGCCTCCTTCCTGGTATATGACCTGAGCACCTTTGCTGCCCTGCCGGTGGGTGCAAGAAGTACCGACCTCTGGCGCAGGGTGTCCAGAGTGCTTACCAGTGAGGCAATCAGGCTTGTCTTACCCGTGCCTGCATACCCGGTAAGAAGAAAGATAACATCGTTTGTATTGTCTGTCACATACTGTGCAAGCAGACGCATGCAGTCAGACTGGTCCTGAGTCGGAATGTATCCAAGGTTTTTCTCCAGAAGCGTGTAAATATTCTCCTTCCTCATTTTCTTTTGACAATCCGGAAATCAGTCTGCTTTTTTTTTAAATTTGCACAAAGTTACTCAACAATCGATCACAAAAGACATGAAAACGGCCCTCAACATTGTATTTACGATTATCATCATCGTTCTCATTTATTTTCTCATCGAAAGCATAA
>JBHEOU010000170.1:2260-4015 GCA_046260645.1 Bacteroidales bacterium
TCAGGACCGCCCAGGAAGCTTTCAAATCTGTAAAGGGTTATTATACAGGAAGTTTTGACACTCTGACCACCTTCCTCAAGACAGACTCCCTCCCACTGGTCTTCAGACGCGGCTCACTTACCGACGAGATGATAGCTGAGGGGATCACAAGTGAAAGAGAAGCCGTCAAAAAAGGCCTTATCAGCAGGGATACAAGCTATGTTGCCGTTCGTGACTCAATATTTGACAAATCCTATCCGATAGACCAGCTCAGGTATGTCCCGGGCACAGAAAACATTGAATTCAAAATGGCTGCCGCGAGGGTGATGACCACCTCGATGGTTATGGTCAACGTGTTCGAGGCATATGTCCTTAATGATGTCTTCCTTAGTGATCTCGACAGGCAGCTTGTGGTCAATTACAACGAAATGAGGACCAAGATCACCGGCTTCCCGGGAATGAAGGTGGGTGATATCCGGGTACCCAATAACAATGCCGGGAACTGGGAGGATTGATGGCCACGTCGCAGATATATCCTCTGGAGCTCATTGATGAGACCCTCGACATAAACGCGACTGAAAATTACGATCTGACACTTGAGCTTGCCGAGGAGGGTGTCTCACTTGCCGTTCTTGACCTTCTGCGCGGAAAATATGTGATGCTCAGGCATTATCCCCGCGAGATGCCGGATGGTGGCTCCATCAGACCTTTGGAAGAGATCATTGAGAACGACGACTTCCTGAGGCGGCATTACAGGAAAGTGTTCATCATAGTCCCTTCCCCTCTCTTTACCCTGGTCCCTTCACCTGTCTTTGAACCTCGTCTCAGGGATGATTATTTTCTTTTCAACAACCGGGTGCCTGAAAAAGCCAGGATATTCACCAACAATCTCCCCTTCCCTGATGCGGTTGTGATCTTCTCCCCGGAGGACAGAACGATTGATGGGATATCATCACGATGGCGTGATGTGACGCCGTGGCATCACACCAAACCGTTGCTGCAGCATGTCTATGCGGCCTGCCGCACATCGGATGATTGTTACATACATGTCCATTTCGAGAAGAGCTTCATTACAGTCATCATCGCCGAGAAAAGAAGCCTGACCTTCTGCAACAGCTTTGCCTGCAGCACCCACTCTGATGCAGCATACTTTCTCTTTAACGTCCTTGACAGAAAAGGTATAAAGAGCGATGAAACAATATTTGTCAGCGGCACTGTTGAACCCTACAGCGAGGCGCACATCGCTCTTCTTAACTTTGCCGCTAACGTGAAGTTTGCCGCCCCCATCATACGACAGAGCCTCAGCTATGTCATGAACGAGGTGCACCTGCATCGCTGGCTCAACCTGTTCACTGCAGCAGCGTGCGAATAACGGGAGGAAAATTCAGGAGCAGACTCATTGAACCCCCTTCCGGATTCAGAGCCAGACCAACAACCGACTTTGCCCGGGAGAGCCTGATGAATATACTGACCAACAGGTATGACTTTTCTGCCGTCTCCTTTCTTGACCTGTTTGGCGGCACGGGTGCCATCAGCTACGAATGCGCATCTCGGGGAACCGAAGACATCGATATCATTGAGACTGACAGGCGCTACTGTGAATTCATCAGAAACACCCTCAGACAGTTTGAAATGACGTCTGCAAGAGTGCACCGCATGGATGTACGCGACTGGCTAAAAATATGCCACAAGCAGTATGACATTATATTTGCCGACCCTCCATACGCACTGAAGTGGCTTACGGAGATCCCCGATATGGTTCTCAGGTCAGGAGCA
>JBHEOU010000171.1:0-4010 GCA_046260645.1 Bacteroidales bacterium
TCCACTCTGCACTCTGATTATCATAGTAGTATGAATAAGTGGAGTCATGAACAAGCTGATATGATATTGCATTTACGGATTCCGATTTTAGCAGGAACAGTGCCAGCACTGCAATATATGTTGCCAGTTTTCTTCTCTCAAACATCATTGTCACACAGATTCATCAGCCAATAGTCTATAGTCAATAAAGCTTTGTGGCCACTCCTCGATAAAACTGACCAGGAAGGCTGTCACATCGCATTTACTCTGGATTAAACGCTCTGTCTTCTTTTTTGTTTCGAATTTCAGATCCGGAATATCCAGGAGCTCTCTGATTCTTTCCATAACCCCTTCAAAATCGGGCAGGCAGGTTACGAGGCCGTAATCCCTCTCCTGCTCTTCCAGGTAACCGCGGCGAATCGTATTTATATATATTGCTGCTGTTCCCAGCACCGCGCTTTCCGACGCCATTGTTGCACCTTCCCCCACAAAAAGAGTTGCATAGGCAAGGGCATGATGCATTCTCTCCGGCCCGAGGGGGAACCTGTAGGGTTCAAGGTCTGCGACGAGCTCCCCTTCAGAACTGATGAAAACCCGTCCACGCGAAGAGAGGTATCTTACAATCTCTCTCTTCTGTTCAATCGTCAGTCCTGAGTTATGCCTGTCATGGCTCGCCTTCCATGCCACCAGCCGTACAATGAAAAAAGGCTCCCCCGCTTTAACACCCAGTTCATCCAACACTGTCTGATCAGGTTCAAAATAATCAGGGTGAAGGTATGCCAGCTCATGATACCCTTCATACATAACCTGCTTTCTTCCATACCTGCCGGGAAAACTTGTGGAGGTAAGCACAGCTTTCGTGAATGGAAGATACAGTCTTACCTGTTCCTTGTTTCCCGAGTCTTCAAGAGCAATGTTCGGCTTTCTGAGCAACAGCGATGAGAGAAGGGTATAAACCGAGCCATGACTGAGAAACAGGTCGGGTTTAAATCTGAAACTGATAAGCAGCAGCTTCAGATTGTAATAAAAGAGCCCGGCAATTTTCCCGGCACTGGATGAATAATGCCTGCCCATGCTTTCAAACGGAAGCTTCGCATGCCTTAACAGGTCAATCTCATGCTCCTTCTCCCTCACGGTAAAAAGAACCCTGTGACCCTTTTTCATGAAGACCCCGGCAAAATTCCGGAACATATGAACATGCCCGGGATGTCCTATGTCAATCAGAACATTCATTTCCCTTTATTCTTCATAAACTGCAGTGCCGCCTTACCGGTTTTATACAATAGCGGTTTCCTGATTTTCAGATACCTGCCATACTCCACCAGCTCGCCTCCGAACCTGGCCTTGAAATCGCGTACCCCGTACTGCTCATCAGGCCTGCCGGCTCCCATAAAATCAAAGAGTGGTATATTGTTTCCGGCTGCATACTCCATCGCCGACCATGTAGCCATCACCCCCGGATACAATCCTGCTTTGACATCATCCCTGCCGCAGATATAAAACTCGTAGAGAGCTCTGCCGGGAAGCACCGGACACATAATGCCGCCAATTATCTGCTCTTCATGACGCACCAGGAGATACTTGCCAAGATCCTGCCCGTAGAACTGAATAAAAAAATCCCCGGGAGGCAGGGGCTTATGCAGCTTCTTCCCGTACAGCTCCTTCAGGAGCAGATAAAACTGCCTGACCTCATTCTCGTTCTGCGCCTCACTGCAGATAACGGATTGCTGCTGTGCCTTCCTGATCTGCCTTGACCGTGAGCTGCTCACCCTTCCGGCCATCGACTCCCGGCTGCTGGTATCAACCCTGAAATTCAGGTATGGAACATACTCGTACCCGTTCCTGAGAAACACATCGCTGAGGGCACTGAAATCTGAAAGGTTCCGGATCTCGGTGTAGATCACCCCTCCCGGCGTATCCTCATCAATAGCCTTCAGGAGCATGTCAAGGGCATCACGACAATTATCATCTGCCAGCGGTCCGCCATAGACTATCTGTCTCCTGGAAAATAATCCTGCCGGTCCCTTCTCTCCCTGGACGGTTACCACAGCCAGTGCCTTCACAAGACCGTCATCATCCACTGCATAACTCTTTGCACTGAAGCCTCCGACAGAATTGAAAAAATGAAGGTAAGAGGGTGACTGGAACGGGGTTGCATGTACATTCCCCTCAATGAAACTGGTCCAGGCATCAACAGAAATATTATTATCGGTGAGCACTCTCATCTCATCCGCTCCCTGTTACTGACCTTTGCATACGCCTGAATATTATCGTCACACATAACTCCCATCTTATCCGCTCCTTTGCACTGAACTGTAAAGACCGATGATCCGCCGGGCAACGGAAGCAGAATCGAGCCCCTGTTCAACAATACCTGCCCTGCCATCAGTCCTCCGGCCGAAGGAGAGAGCCTGCCTGATATTATCAGCAATGCTCATGCTGTCATTACCACAAATAAAACATCCGTCTGTTCCGGAGATGACTTTCCGGACATCTCCTACGTCAGTAGACACTATCGGGCAGTTGCATGCCATGGCCTCCTTGATTACATTGACACCACCCTCCCTCATTGATGTGAGAAGCAGCAGGTCAGCGGCGTTAAGATGCACTGCTACCTCAGTATTCTGTTTATCATAAAGATGCATGAACTCTATTGCGCTGTCATTCAGTAATTTCACTGCCTCCATCGCAAGCGGAAGGTTTTTCTCCGGACGATTTTTTGCTGCTACAAAGAGTATCACCTTTTTTTCCGGGGAGATATTCAGCTGCCTCCTTGCCTCAGTCTTTTCCACAGGAGCAAATCGTTCAAGGTCAACGCCGTTAGGCACTACATAAGCTTTGTCAAGCCTGAGCCGCGACTTCATTTCAGCGGTCTTGACAATGGTGCCATCCCACCTCACGGAGGAGAGAATCCTTAGCAGAATCCTGACAGGGAGGGGCGTGACGGCATCCGATCCCATCAGCGACACCACCAGCGGTCTGACACCTGCCAATGTTGAAGAGAAGGCACTTAGACTGTAATGTGCGTGGACCAGGTCATATCCGCCCTCCCTGAATGTTCTTCTGATAATCGGGATGGCTCTGACATAGCCTGAAATGCCCCGACGGATTGTCAGGTAATCAATCTCCACTCCGGCTCTTATCAATGACTCTCCCTGGTTTCTGACCACATGGCCCACATCGCCGGCCTTGCCGCTTGAAACAAAAAGTACCTTCATCCTGATTGCCCTATGAACCAGGTTACACTTTCAGCATAGGTTTTTTCAATGTTCCCGTCATTGTCTGCCACCCTCCATTCCGGGCCCTCCTTAAGGAAGCACTCTTTAGAATACTTTTCCAAAATCCCGGCAGTGCAGAAATACAGACACTGATATTCAAGCATGTGAAAGCGAGAGCCATCCCAGGCAATATCCATCGAAACATTAGGCACACGCAGCCCGCGGAAGATCTGCCATCCGAAATCGAGCATCCCCTCCGGAGCTCCGGCTGCTGTTCCGTATTTATAGTTATCATACCCCCCGCCGCTTGCCCTGAATTCCCTCCGGGCGAAGACAGGACGGTTAAATACAAATGCCTTTTCACCAAAATAATAGACCTTCCAGTCATTCTTCAGCCCGGGAATGAACTTCTGGATGATAAACCGTCCCCGGTAAAATGAATCTCTCTGATATCCCTTGTGTCTTATCTGTCTTATGTATTCTTTTATACGGAGCTTCAGGCTGCTCCGCGCTGAAATTTTCCGCTTTATCGTTCTATTCAGCTCCTTCTGATCATGAGCCAGGTATACATTTCTTCCCATTGCCCCTGAGAAACCTTTTATTACAACCGGGAATCCGATCAGGTCTGCCCGGGCCTGCACCTCCTCCAGTGTGGCGAAGTGGGATGAAACAAGATTCCCCTGCAACTCCTCCGGCAAAAGACTGCGAAGCAGCTCCATGAAGACTTTGTCATTGTTGGCACGGAGGAACTCAAAACGGGGTATCACATGGGCCCCGGCATATGTAAGAGCCAGCACCACATCTTCTATGTAC
>JBHEOU010000172.1:0-4008 GCA_046260645.1 Bacteroidales bacterium
ATTCTGATATGGTGAGATTTGCACAGGAGAGGCATGTCACAATCATTCCTGAGATTGACATGCCGGGCCACACCAATGCAGCCCTGGCTTCCTATCCCGTGTTGAATATAGACCGGAAGGCAACGGAGCTGTATACAGGCATCAAGGTTGGGTTCAGCACCCTGGACACGAAATCTGAAATAACCTACAAGTTCATCGATGATGTATTCCGCGAGCTCTCCGAACTGACACCCGGACCCTATCTTCATATCGGAGGGGACGAGTCTCATGTCACGAAGCTTGAAGATTACATTCCCTTTATCAACAGGGCGCAGGATATTGTCACCGCCCACGGCAAGCTGGTGATCGGATGGGACGAGATTGCACTTGCCACACTGAAACCCGGTTCTGTTGTCCAGTACTGGGCGAGGGCTGACAATGCCATCAAGGGGGTTAACCAGGGAGCAAAAGTACTGATGTCGCCGGCCAAATATGCGTACCTTGACATGAAGTATGATTCCACCAGCACCTACGGGTTGAACTGGGCCGGGTACATAGAGGTTGACCACGGTTACAACTGGGACCCTGCAACACTGGTGCCGGAAATAAAAAGAGAAAACATCATCGGAATAGAAGCCCCGCTATGGTCCGAGACCGTTTCAAACCGCGTGGAAGCTGAATACCTCCTCTTTCCGAGGCTGCTGGGTTATGCCGAGATCGGGTGGACCCCCGCCGAACAGCGCAGCTGGGATGATTACAAACTGCGTCTCGGCGCTCATGATGCACGTATGGAAGCGATGGGCATCAGCTTTTACCGGTCAGGAAAGGTGGAATGGGGTCAGCAGGAATGAAAATCCTGTAACATAGCAGGGCATAAAACCATGCCATAAATGAAACAGTAAGATCGCATAATTCAAAAAAAAATCTGTCAAAATGAGAAACGGACTACTTCTTACTGCTGTATTATTGCTGGCTGCATGCACCGGCAATAAGGTCACTGATAAACAAGCAGCTTCAGCATCACCGGAGGCGGATTTCAGTGCGGGTTCCAAACAGGTGGTTGTCTATACAACTGCCGAATCGACTTCATTCAGGCTTTCGGCAACTGATACGCTGACTTTTACCGACTTTGGCCAGCCGCTGGAGACGCAGCCGTCATTATTTGTTGATCCGTCGCAGCGGTTTCAGACCTTCCTGGGAATAGGCGGTTCATTCACAGATGCCGCAGCTGAGACATGGGCTAAGCTGCCACCTGCAGTTCAGGATGAGGTCATCAAAGCCTATTTTGACCCTGCCGCCGGTATTGGTTATTCATTTGGCAGGACCAATATGAACAGTTGCGATTTTTCCAGTGACATGTACACCTATGTTGAGGAAGGCGACAAGGAGCTGTTGACATTCAGCATAGCCCACGACGAGAAGTACAAGATACCCTTGATCAAAAAAGCCATGGAGGAGGCCGGGGGAGCCCTTCCCCTGTTTATCAGTCCATGGAGCCCGCCGGCATGGATGAAGGACAATAATGACATGCTGTACGGAGGTACGCTGCTGCCTGAATATTACCGGTCATGGGCAGATTATTATGTTAAGTACATCCAGGCACTTGAGCAGAGCGGGGTGCCGGTATGGGGTCTTTCGGTACAGAATGAGCCTATGGCAAGGCAGACATGGGAGAGCTGTATCTATACTGCGGAGGAGGAGAGGGATTTTATAAAGAATTTCCTCGGTCCGACACTTCACAACAATGATCTGGTAGACAAAAAGCTGATTGCCTGGGATCATAACCGGGACCTGTTATATCACAGGGCCTCAACCATCATGAGTGATCCCGAAGCGGCTAAGTACGTATGGGGAATCGGGTTTCACTGGTATGAGGTGTGGACCGGCGGCAGGCAGTATGAAAATGTAAAACGTGTGGCAGAGTCCTTCCCGGCGACTAACCTTCTCCTTACCGAAGCTTGTAATTACCCGTTCAACTGGGAGACTATAGATCAATGGCAATGGGGGGAGCAGTACGGTGAGAACATGATCCATGACTTCAACAACGGAGCTGTGGCATGGACCGACTGGAATATTCTTCTTGATGAAACCGGAGGCCCCAACCATGTAGGCAATTTCTGTTTTGCGCCTGTTCATGCCAGGGTCAGTGAAGGCAGCCTGCATTACATGAACTCTTACTATTATATTGGTCATTTTTCAAAGTTCATCAGGCCGGGGGCAACAAGGGTCATAAGCTCCTCGAGCAGGGCACAGATGCTGACCACAGCCTTTATGAACAGCGATGGCACTATCGCCGTTGTGGTAATGAATCCTACTGCAGAGGAGATAAGCTACAGGCTATATATCGGGAGCAAGGCTGCTGTCACCGTCAGCCTTCCGCATTCGATTTCAACTCTCGTTATTGGGGATATCTGACAAGAAAATTGAAGGGATATGGATGTTGAATTATCCTTAATATTTCTTTCCTGTCGCGCACACATTAATCGTCACCATTTTTGTGTTTTCACGGAAACAGTAAATTTCCTTAAGATTTAACCCTGAAAGACACCAATCACCAAAAACCGCCATGGAAAATCAAAGGAGATGGGTTTTTATAGTCAACCCGGTTGCCGGCAACGGCTTTGCAATGACACTGGTCGACAAGATCAGGCAGATGACTGCCCTCCACCACCTGGACGCAGATATTGTCGTTACCGAAAGAAAGGGCCATGCTACCGAACTGGCTGAGCAGTATGCAGCCAGAGGCTACAACTGCATCATCGGCGTGGGCGGTGACGGTACCTTGAATGAAATAGCTGTTCCTCTCATTCACCGCAAAGACATTGTCACAGGGCTGATTGCCGGAGGCACGGGCAATGATTTCATACAGGTAACCGGCTTTCCCGACCGCTTCCAGGAGGAAGACTGGGCGATGTTTTTCAGGGTGAACGTGATCCCAATGGATGTTGGCATCTGCAACGGGAAGATCATTCTCAACGGATTGGGACTGGGGTTTGACGCACAGGTTGCTTCGGAGAATTATACTGAATCTGGCGAGGTGAAGCCCGGAGGCAAGGGCAAATATGTATGGCACATATTAAAAACCCTCTTCGGCTACCGGGAGAAAAGGATGAAGATGATCTGTAACGGATCGACCTACGAGACTGACTGTTTCATGAATACCGTTGCAAACGGCAGGAGATTCGCGGGCTCTTTTTACCTCACACCCAAAGCCCTGGCTAATGACGGTCTGCTTGACGTCTGCGCCATCAAAAGACTGACCCTCTTTCAGAGGCTTAAGATCCTGCTAATGGTACCGGCCGGCACACATATCAATGACAGCCGGGTCAACTATTACCAGACTGACAGCCTGGTACTGGAGTTCCAGAACAGAATGCCGTTTCATATTGACGGGGAGCTCTATTTTGCGCAGCATTTTGAAGTAGGAGTGTTGCCTGGCGCCTTGAATATTATTTTTAATCCGGATGGAAAACACTATTTTAAAACCGGGCAGGAGGCCAGCGTTTCGGCTGACGGGAGGGATGCTCTCCGGGCTGGTGGAACCCGGCATCCAAAATAGGATTTCTATGCAGCCGGTGAGGTGGAATTTCCACACTTTCAATGGGTAAGGAGTCTAAAGCCCGGTCAGCCATCTTAGTAGTGCCACACCTGCTCCCCCAGCAATCAGACTGTCAAACCTGTCGAGGAAGCCTCCGTGGCCGGGAATCAACCTTGAGAAGTCCTTCACATTGTATTTTCTCTTATAGACGGATTTGGTCGTATCGCCGGCAAAAGCAAACAGAACGACAACTGCTGCCAGCAAAAGAACCTCGGGCAGCGGGATCTCAGGGATGAGCTCTCTGAAGACCAGCCCGCTAAGCAAAGCAAAGGTGGCTCCACCTATGAATCCTTCTACCGTCTTGTTGGGACTTATTTTTGGGAAGAGTTTTCTCTTGCCGAAGAGTTGGCCTGTCACCTGGCTGAAGCCGTCAAAAATGCAAAGTATGAGAAATGCAAATAGGATCAGCCCCTGGTCCATCACACTGAAGA
>JBHEOU010000173.1:0-3539 GCA_046260645.1 Bacteroidales bacterium
GCCTTGACCTGATTGCCGAGTCTGTGAACATCGCCCTCTCAAAGAGCAATGGAGTCATTGCAGTGATTGAGAACACCGCCGGACAGGGAACAAACCTGGGTTACAGGTTCGAGCATCTGAGGTTTATCATTGACAGGGTGGAGGATAAGAGCAGGATTGGTGTGTGCATTGATACCTGCCATGCATTCACATCAGGTTATGACCTTTCCACTGCTGAAGGTTTCAAAAAGGTGTTTGACGAGTTCGAAAGGATAGTGGGGTTTGAGTACCTGCGCGGTATGCACCTCAATGAATCGAAGAAAGCCTTCGGCACGCGTGTTGACCGGCACGACAGCCTTCATAAGGGAGAGCTGGGTGATGAGGTCTTCGGCCTGATAATGAATGACCCCCGGTTTGACGATATGCCGCTGATACTTGAAACTCCTGATGAGACTTTGTGGGCAGAGGAGATAAAATACCTCTATTCCCTTCAGAAATAGGCGAACCTATTAAATCTTTCCTGCCTTATGAGGTTTAGCTCTCATCATTATGCTCTGGAGCCGGAGTGGTTGATTTGCCATGTTTTTATACCTTTATTCTCTCTTAATAAGAAGGATTTATAAATGTAAAAGTGCAAATTCTTAACCGGGACTCTCAATTCTCATGACGAATTACATCATATTGGCACTCTGCATTATTGTCGTACTCTCCTATCTGTTTGACATTTCAAGCAGATATTCAAGGATTCCGGGAGTGATGTTGCTGATAGGCCTGGGCATACTTCTGCAGTTGATAACTGAGTCGACAGGTTTCAGAATCCCGAACATGCAGCCTGTTCTGCCGGTTATAGGCACCCTGGGCCTGATCCTTATTGTGATGGACGCCAGCCTCGAATTGAAGCTTGAAAAAAAGAAGGCGGTACTGCTGCAGAAGTCCGTCTTGTCGGCGTTAACGCTTCTGATATTAGTGACTGCCATATCATCTTTCATACTGGTTCGTGTGTTCGATTATTCAAACACTGCAGCTATTTTGAATGCTATACCCCTGGGAATTATCAGCAGTGCCGTGGCCATACCCTCGGCAAGTCACCTGAAATCGCGGGAGAAGGAGTTTGTAATCTATGAGAGCTCATTCTCAGACATCTTTGGGATTATGGCATTCGACTACATCATCTTCAACCAGGGGAATCTGTCGGGCGGTATATCTCATTACCTTTTCCTGGCGGTGGTAACTGTGATAGTCGCTGTTGTTGTATCCTCAGGCCTGGCTCTGCTGCTGCACAAGATCGAATACCATATCAACTATATCATCATCATGACGGTGATGGTTTTGGTATATTCACTTGCAAAATTGTACCATCTGCCAGCTCTGCTACTGGTGCTTGCCTTCGGGCTTACCCTCTCGAACAGTGAACTTGGTGAAAAAACTCCGATAAACAGGTATGTCGACTTTGACAAGTTCAGGAAAGACATAGAATCGTTTAAGAAGATTCTGGGAGAGTTTACATTCCTCGTGAGGTCCTTTTTCTTTATAATCTTCGGATATTATACTTCGCTTGAAGGTATCTTCTATCCGAGGAATCTCCTTATCGCTCTTAGCGTCACAGCAGGTATCATCTTGATAAGGTGGCTTTTCCTATGGTTTGTCCTGAAGGAAAAAAGCCCCACACTTGTTCTTTTCGCCCCACGAGGTCTGATAACCATACTTCTGTTTATCAGCATCCCGTCAGTTTTTATCATCCCCGAGGTCAACACCGAGGTGATTACCCTGGTAATACTTATGACAATGCTGATTATGATGCTTGGTAACATCATCGCCCCGAAAAAAGATGATCTGCCGGGAGTAAAAAAGATAAAGCCACCGGGAATTGTTCAGGATATTTCGCCGGAAACCGGACAGGACTATATTCATGATGATCAGATTTCCCGACAGAAAGAATTTTAAACTATTCATAACTACGGGGGCGGATGCTCTGCGCCTGCCATCTGGTCATTTGGCCCGAAGGTACTGTTCGGGCCATTGGATCTCCTCTCCGAGCTCTTTTGCAGCCTGTAACGGGAAATAGGGATTCCGCAGCAGCTCCCGTCCCATCAGTATGAGGTCTGCTTTTTCCTCACGGAGAATCTCCTCTGCCTGTTTTGAGGATGTTATTTGGCCCACTGCGCCTGTCATTATTCCGGTTTTTCGCAATGCCCCTGCGAATGGCACCTGGTATCCCGGTCCTGTCGGTATCTTCGCATTGAAAATATTACCTCCCGAAGAGCAGTCGACCAGATCAACGCCGGCATTCTTCAGCAGATAAGCCAGCCCGATACTCTCCTCCAGGGTCCATCCTCCCTCAGTCCAGTCAGTTGAGGAAATGCGGACAAAGAGAGGTTTCTCCTCAGGCCAAACCGACCTGACGGCTTCGGTTACCTGCAGTAACAGTCGTGTACGGTTTTCGAATGACCCGCCATATTCATCGGTACGGTGGTTGCTAATCGGCGACAGGAACTCCTGCAACAGGTATCCGTGGGCGCTGTGGATCTCAATCACTTCGAATCCTGCCTTGTGGGCGCGTACGGCAGCCTCCCTGAAGTCTGTTATCAACTGCATAATGGCTGCTTTGCCGAGCATCTCAGGCGCTCTCTCACCCGGGCTGAAAGGTATGGCTGAGGGAGCCACGGTAATCCATCCGCCACTGTTCAGATCTAGTTGTTTTCCTCCCTCGCGGGGCAGGGCGCATGATGCTTTTCTGCCGGCATGGGCGAGCTGGATCCCTGCCACGGAACCCTGCCCATGGATGAACTCCGTGATCCTCTTCAGACCTTTGATATGCTCATCACTCCATAGACCGAGATCGCCAGGGCTGATCCTTCCCTCAGGAACAACAGCGGTTGCCTCAGCGATAATAAGGCCGGCACCTCCCACAGCCCTGGTACCGAGATGGACCAGGTGCCAGTCGTTGGCAAATCCATCCCTTGCCGTATACTGGCACATGGGAGACATAGCGATACGGTTTTTCAGGGTAACGTTCCTTACTGTCAGTGGGGATAGTAAAATTGACATGGCCGGTATGTTTTAGAATAAGTTAGCGGACAGGGCCCGGGCTGACAAAAACAGCAGCGTCAGCAATACAACCCTGAATAGTAATATATGTTTCTTCACTTCGGTTTCTGATGGAGATTCAACAACTAAAAATACACCTTTTTAGAATACGCCCTTGCACTGATGATCTCAGTCATGAATGATGGATCAGAATTGAACCAAATGATGTACTTTCGGGTTAAGATTTTATAGTTTGGTTTGGTACTCAGAAAAATAAACATCATGGCAATAACAAAAGTATGGATTGAAGAGGGATGCATTGCATGCGGCTCGTGTGAGCAGATTTGCCCGGAGGTATTCACGGTGACTGATCAGTCGAGGGTACAGGAAGGTGTCAGTTTTGCCGATTACGAGGAACAGATAAAAGAAGCGGCGGAAAGCTGCCCGGCTGAGGTGATTAAATATTCCTGAGTAAAAGGACTACAATTCCAGTGTGATCGCATTTTCGCCGATGCCAAGGTCGGAGAGATGCC
>JBHEOU010000173.1:3708-3988 GCA_046260645.1 Bacteroidales bacterium
ATAGAAATTCTTATCATCGGGAGAGAGATTGGATCTCAGGAACTCAGCGTCAATAAATCCACTTGCATATTCACTGTCCGTTTCATCAGACAATATATTTATGAATGCTTCTCCCAGCATCTCTTGCAGCTCGGTTTCAAGTATAATATCAGCCCTGGTTTTGTTGGCAAATATCAGTTTGTTGCCTGCCAGCGCCCCTTCATTCCGGAGATGCCGGAAGATGGCAATAAAAGGGGTTATCCCCGCGCCACCGGCAATGAAAACTCCAGCTCCCTTATAG
>JBHEOU010000174.1:0-347 GCA_046260645.1 Bacteroidales bacterium
GGACTGATTATGTTCTGAGGGGCATGTCGTTGCCCGCCGGAAGCCATACCGTTACTTTCCGTTTTGAGCCCGCCTCATACAATATCGGCAACAGGGTTTCACTGGCAGGGTCCGTCATACTGCTTGCATTGCTTGCCCTGGCTGCTTTCCAGGTGTTTAAAGTACAGCGACGAAATGACTGAGGCAAGGAGGGTTTGTCTTGTCTGCGGACAGGCTGAATTCACTAACCTGTTAACAGCTGAGGATCACCTTGTGAGTGGCGAAAGCTTTTTAATCAGAAGGTGTAATGGCTGCAGCTTCGCATTTACTTCTGAGCCTCCGTCAGAAAACGAGATCGGCAGTTATTA
>JBHEOU010000174.1:493-3146 GCA_046260645.1 Bacteroidales bacterium
TGAACAGGCCAGAAATTTTTCCATCACCAGGGTCGGGATCAAGGCTATTGCCCCGGAAAAGGTTAGGGATATCTCTGACGCGTCTGTTGACTGTATCACATTCTGGCATGTCCTTGAGCACCTCTATGACCCGGCTATGTGGATGAGGGAGGTAAAAAGGATCCTTAAAGATGACGGTAAATGCATTATCGCTCTGCCAAACCTGGCCTCTGCAGATGCAAAGTGGTTTGGTGACCGGTGGGCTGCGCTGGATGTGCCAAGGCACCTGTGGCACTTCTCCCCTGAGACTATAACCCGCTTTGTCGGGGACCACGGTTTCACATGCAGTAAAATAAGGGCAATGCCCCTCGATGTTTTTTATATTTCTGCACTTAGCTACAGAGACCGCGGATGCCGGTTATCCCTTCTCCGTGGTTTATTAACCGGCATGTTACTGACCATAAGCAGCCTCTTCCGAAAAAACAGTGCCAGTTCCCTCATCTACATAATGTCAAAGCAGCCCCTCTAATACCTGTCAAGCCAGCGGTACTTCCTGGGGGTGTCTCCAAATCTTACTGCCAATATAAGCTCATGCGAACCATATGTTGACATCTGGATCTTCTGCAGGGTGAAGTCAAACGAGTAGCCGAAAAAGAGCCTGTCCCTCCTGACTCCCACATTGGCAATTATTGCACTGCCCGTCCTGAAGGTACCCCCGAGCCAGATCCTGTTGTCATATGACCATGTCAGGCCTATATCTGCCTGCGGCCTCAGCTGTTCTGACATTTTGATTAAAAGTGATGGTTGTATCAGGGTCTTGTTGTCAGGCTCAAAGTCATAGTTCCCGAAAAGGTAATATGTCCTTTGTATCTTCAGATCCCTGTATGCCTGGCTTCCTGCCTTGATAAACCCTTCCATCAGCTCCTGGGCTGAAAATCCGATTGCGAACTTCCTGTTGAGAAGAAACGCCCCGAAGTTGAAGTCCGGAACAAATATTCCCTTCCTGAAATCAGTGTTCAGCCAGGGTTCATCAGGATCTTCAAACTGTATCTGCCGCTGGTCAATCTTGTAGTGATAACCCGTGAATGCAAGGCCGAATGAAAGCTGCGTTCCTCCCTGGAGCCATATGTGATATGCATAGGAGGTAGAAAAACCGGTCCGGCGCACAAGGCCGTTTATATCGGAATAGATTGTGCCGCCAAGGCCTACCTTACCCTCGGTTTGAGGTTTGAAGATCTTCTTGTCGAAGAGATTATCCCTGATGATGTATTTCTGCTTGAGGATTCGCCCCTGCATGCTGAGTGAATATGTCTGAGGCGCTCCCATGTAGCCGGTCCATTGCTGCCTTGTCGTCAGATTAATGCTGGTGTATCCGTCACTTCCGGCAACGGCAGGATTGATGAGATACTTGTTGAACAGGTACTGGCTGTATATGGGCAAATCCTGCGCATCCATCCGGACAGCCAGCAACAGCGCTACAATTATTAACAATCCCTTTTTCACCTTACATGCTCCTCCGTTTCTGTACATACCTTACCTGATAATGGTCACATGTCCGACTATTGGTTTGTCCCCGTTGTGGAGATCAATGGCGTAGTGATATGAATCCATCGGCAATAGCTTGCCGTTGGAGGCACGACCGTCCCATGGCTCCGGGTATCCTTTCGCAGATTTCCAGACCACTACACCCCACCTGTTGAGAATTATTACCTCGGCTTCGGAATAGAACGTAATCCTGTCAATATTCCAGTACTCGTTTATACCGTCACCATCCGGGGAGAATGCATTGGGAATACCCACGCAGATATCATTTAACGAATTAAGCGTCAGAGAGTCTGCCACCATGCAACCGTTAAAGTCTCTTGCCTCAACCCGGTAGAGTCCCGCCGTCAGTCCACTGATCTCCTGCATTGTCTGGCCGTTGCTCCAGCTGAAGCTGTAGGCGCCTTCACCACCAGTCACCCCGGCAAAAATGGTCCCGTCGGTGCTTTCAGGGCAATAGGGTGAAATCATACTGAAGGAGATAGCCAGAGGCTCAGGCTGGGTAAGGGTAAGTGATGTGTCAGCTATACAACCATTGGCATCTGTGATGATGACCTCATGCATACCGGCGCGAAGGTCGTTGCGTGAAGCACCCGGAAGGCCGTCTGACCACAGATAGGTGGTCATGCCTGCAGCATTCACAGGTGAAATGTCAACCCTGCCTGTAGCTCCTCCGTTGCAGTTGATGCTGAAGTTGCCTCCGGCGCTGGACCCAATATTCAATAACATGCTTAGCTGCCCGGGAGATACCAGCGGAATGTTCTCGGTAACCGTGCAGAGATGACCGTCTGTAACAGTCACGGTGTAGACACCCTCCCTGAGGCCGGAAATTGAATCAGTAGCAGCAGTGAAGCCTCCGGGACCGCTCCATATGAAATCGAATGGTCCTGTACCGGTGAGTGGTATCACCCTGAGCCATCCATCAGATCTGCCCAGGCAGCTTACATTAAAACCATTATAATCAGACAGACGGGAATCGATGGTCAGGGGCTCCGGCATATTCAGCACTGTGTCCGCAGTAATTATGCAGCCATAATCGTCTGTCACGGTCACCAGGTAGTCTCCCGATGTCAATCCTGATATATCTTCAGCTCCTGACGTAAATCCGGATGGCCCTGCCCATGAAAAACTA
>JBHEOU010000174.1:3351-3916 GCA_046260645.1 Bacteroidales bacterium
TGCCATCTTCACCGTTGCAGCTGATATTATATAACCCGTCAGCAGTAAGTGACTTGACTACATCTATGCTGACAGAGTCGGGCTCCTCAAGCAGGTATGGATAGATCTTTTGGCATGAATTACCGTCTGTGACAGTAAGCTCATAGGCACCGGCGGTCAGATTAGCTATCGAGGTTGTTGTTGCCGTATAACCGTTGGGGCCTGTCCATGCATAGCTGTAAGCACCGGTGCCGCCGTCAAACTCCAGTGTAATATATCCGTCATTCCTACCGAAGCACGAGATCTCATAATTCCCGTCAGCGCTTAAGGATACAGCTTCACTCTCCAGGTCAATACCGTCCGGTTCTGTCAGGGTGTCGGTGAAATGGAATTCACAGCCCAATCTGTCGGTGACAGTCAGGTGGTAGGTGCCGGCAGGTACATTCACAAGTATGCTGTCAGTGGCACTGCCTGTAATCACGCCTCCGTCTGAAGCAGTCCAGAGATAGCTGTACGGAGCCCTGGTATTGACAAACACCGAGTCAGATCCTGCCAGATAATAACTTCTGATGCTATTAACCCATAT
>JBHEOU010000175.1:0-3914 GCA_046260645.1 Bacteroidales bacterium
GTATGTGACAATCATCGGTCCGCGTGAGAGCGCAGCCAAACGAATAAGCATGATGGGCATCGCCAATAAGTTTGCCGGCGCTATCGCCCCCATCATCATAGGTGCCCATATCCTCAAAGACTCTCATCTTCTCGATGCACAGCTTGCCTCTGCCGCTGACGCCCTGGCCCGCGCCGGGATACTTGATCAGCTTGCAACACGCGTGATCAACCCCTACATCATCATGGCCATTATACTGGTGGCCCTTGGGCTGCTGCTTCGCTTTGCCCACCTTCCTGACGTGGACACCGATGCGGAGGAACCTTCAGTGGGTGAAACCAATGTCAACAAGACAAGCATATGGCACTTCCCCCACATGATCATTGGCGCGGTGGCACTCTTCTTCTACGTTGGCGTGGAGGTGATAGCGGGTGATACAATAATCAGATACGGGGAGTCGCTCAACATAGGCATGTCATCGGCCAAATACTACACCTCGCTGACCATGCTTGGAATGATCGTGGGTTACATCTGCGGTATAATCCTGATCCCAAAGGCCCTCTCACAGGTCAACGCACTGCGGATATCAGCCCTCCTGGGTATCGTCTTCACCTTCGGCGCGGTCCTGACACCGGCATCGGCACAGATAACCATGCCGTTCAGAGACCTTGTCACCTTCGAGTCAGTCACCCTGACCATACCGGTAACAGTTCTTTTCGTAGCGCTGATGGGACTGGCCAATGCGCTAGTATGGCCCTCTATGTGGCCGCTGGCGCTCAATGGCCTGGGGAAGTTCACCAAGACTGCATCGGCGCTGCTGGTGATGGCTGTCGTAGGCGGCGCCCTAATCCCTCTTGTGTACGGAAAGATGGCGGATTTATTCAGCACCCAGGCCGCATACTGGGTCTGCCTCCCCTGCTACCTGATCCTTCTCTACTATTCGCTTCACGGATACAGGCTGAAGGGGAGGTAAAAATCAGTGATGACTCCCGATCTGGAGAAAATCTTCGGCTGCTTCAGGGCAGATGGCAAATTCCTTTCCGGTCATTCTTTCGGGCCCGGTCACATACATGACACCTACCGCATCAACACCGCAGATAAGGAGTCTGACGATTACATACTCCAGCGGCTTAACACCAATGTATTCAAAGACATACCCAGACTCCAGGAGAACATGGAGAGGGTTACCTCTCATCTAAGGCACAAAATAGCTTTAATACCGGGCAGTGATATAAAGCGTGAATGCCTTACACTGATACCGGCTGCAGGTTCAGGAAAATCATTTTTCATTGACGATGCCGGTAATTACTGGAGGATGTTCATATTCATCTCCGATCACCGCTCCTATGAAAGGGTTGATTCTTACAGCAAGGCCTACGAGGGAGGAAGGATTATCGGCCGGTTCCAGTCAATGCTTGCCGACATGCCCGGTGAGCCTTTGCATGAGACAATACCTGACTTCCACAATATCACCAGCAGACTGGAGACGTTCCACCGTGTAATCGCTAAGGATCCGGCCGGAAGAGCGGCCTCGGTCAGCAGAGAAATTGAAGAGATTGTCAGTCGTGAGGAGGAGATGAAGGTAATCATCAGGCTGGGTGAAGAGGGCATAATACCATTGAGAATAACCCATAACGACACCAAATTCAACAATATCCTGTTCGACCTTAATGACAGGGCCCTGCTGTTAATTGACCTCGATACGGTCATGCCCGGTTATGTTCACTACGACTTCGGTGATGCCATACGCACAGCCACCAACAGGGCAGCCGAGGACAGCGGGGATCTCTCGTCGGTCTCGATGGATACTGAGATTTACAGGGCGTATGCCGAAGGCTATCTCCGGGCAGCCCGGGAGACTCTCAATGACACCGAGATCGAATACCTTGCTTTCGCTCCCAAACTGCTGACATATATAATGGCTACAAGGTTTCTCACTGACTACATTGACGGTGACAATTATTACAAGATCAGATATCCTCAGCATAATCTCCAGAGAAACAGGGTACAGATCGCCCTCCTGAAAGATATGGAGACCCAGTACGAAAAAATGGTTCAGATAATTAAAAACATCATGAAATGAAAAGGTCATCACTGTTCATCATCGTTTTATTTTTTGCCACTTTCGCCGTTTACCCGCAGCAGCCTGCTTCAGTTACTGACAGCTCCAGGTACTCTGCCTACTGGTGGCACAGCAAGGACATGTACGATCACCTGCCTGACACAAGGAACGAGATTGTTTTCCTGGGCAACAGTATCACCGACGGAGCCGAATGGTACGAGCTCCTGGGCAACAAAAGAATCCGCAACAGGGGCATCAGCGCAGATGTGACCGAGGGGATACTGCTGCGGCTTGATGCCATAACAAAACTGAAGCCTGCCAAAATCTTCATAATGATTGGCGTCAACGACCTGGCACGCAATATGACCGTAAGCGAAATCACTGCCAACTACCGCACCATACTCGAACGAATAAGAACGGAGAGCCCGAAAACCAAAGTCTATATCGAAAGTGTTCTGCCGGTCAATCCTGCAACCGGCATGGCCCTCAACCACACCAACAAGACTGACCTGATCATGGAGCTGAACGCGAGGCTGAAGGAACAGGCAGACGAGTTCGGTCATACATACATTGACCTTTTCAGTCTGATGGCTGATGCCAATAATCACCTGCAGGGGAAATACAGTATTGACGGCCTGCATCTCACCTATGCGGCTTACGGTGTCTGGGCAGAGGCCATAAGGCAATATGTCAGGTAGGATTTGTTCCAGAGCTAAAATTCTGTCTTTTAAACATTAAGAGCGATTTGCTTGTTGTCGTTCTAAATTAGGTTTGCATTATAACTGCAAATTAATGACTTTTGTCATGCCGTTTCAGGCGGCGTGGGTGTTATTATTAACGAACTGCACCAGTATGGACATAAACGGAAAGTACTTCAGGTCTTTTCTGGAAAGAGAGGAAGCCTTTAAAAAGCAATACAGTGCCGAGCGCATAAAAAAGCAGCATTCCAAGGGCAAGCTGACGGCGCGTGAGAGAATAGCGCTCCTGTTCGATGACGGCACCTTTGAGGAGATAGACGCATACGTAACCCCTTCTGACCAGGGTGTGGAGTTCGGCAAGGTTGATCTTGCCTACGGTGACGGAGTGGTCACGGGTCACGGTAAAATCAATGGCAGACTGGTGTTTGCCTTTGCACAGGACTTCACAATCATGGGAGGTTCTCTCGGTATAGTGCACGCAAGGAAGATCGCCAAGGTCCAGGAGATGGCTCTCAAAATGGGAACTCCCTTCATAGGCATAAATGACTCCGGCGGAGCAAGGATACAGGAGGGCATTGCCAGTCTCAACGGCTATGCGGTAATATTCAATAATATCATTCAGTCGTCCGGCATCATTCCGCAGATTTCGGTAATCATGGGACCTGCCGCCGGCGGCGCAGTATATGCTCCGGCCCTGACAGACTGGGTATTCATGACCAGCCATACAAGCTATATGTTCGTCACCGGGCCCAATGTAGTGCGGGAGGTTTTAAATGAGGAGATCAGCAGCGAGGATCTGGGCGGTGCCGAGGTTCATGCCCGCAAAAGCGGCGTAGCCAACATGATATATGATGACGAGGAGAATACTATCATCGCCCTGAAAAAATTCCTCTCCTACCTCCCGTCAAACAACCTTGAAAACCCTCCGGTTGCCTCATACGGGAATGATACTCCCGATTTTAACACCAAGCTGCGTGATATTGTTCCAGATGACCCCAACAAGGCTTATGATGTGCGTGACATTATCAGCCTGATCGTTGACCGCAACAGCTTCTTCGAGACCTCTGATCTTTTCGCCCCGAACATTATTACCGGTTTTGGCCGCCTGGAAGGACATACTATTGGCATTGTAGCCAACCAGCCAAAGGTACTGGCAGGGGTGCTCGACATTGACT
>JBHEOU010000176.1:0-3905 GCA_046260645.1 Bacteroidales bacterium
CTTTCCAGGTGAGGCATAATTGCAAGGTGTCTGCCGTCGGCTGAACAGATGCCGGCCACATCGTACATTGACCCGTTGGGGTTTGCCGGATAGTGACTGCGGCTGTATTTCATCGTAACGTTGTACTTATCCTCTGTGTAGGGGAAGACAAATCGTCCCTCACCGTGTGCTACCCAGATGCCAAGCTCTATCCCCTCAAGTCCGGAGAGCATGACGGAGTTCCCCGGAAGGACCTTCACCCCAAGAAAGGCAGACTCGAACTTTTGAGAAGTGTTACGTTCAAGGCGCGGCATCTCCTTATGTTCAGGCATTATCAGCCCCAGTTCAGCCATGAGCTGGCAGCCGTTGCACACACCCAGTGAGAGGGTGTCATCTCTATTGTAGAAGTTTTCGAGTGCCAGGCGGGCTTTTTCGTTGTATCTGAATGCTCCGGCCCACCCTTTGGCGGATCCCAGTACATCAGAGTTGGAGAATCCCCCCACAAAGACTATCATATTTATCTCTTCCAGTGTCTCGCGACCCGATATGAGATCAGTCATATGCACATCCTTCACGTCGAAGCCGGCGAGCCACAGGGCATACGCCATCTCCCTGTCGCCGTTGACCCCTTTCTCCCTGATGATGGCGGCTTTTACTCCGGTGTGTGCCTTGCGGTCAGGTGTTATTCCAAGGGAGGAAAAGGTGCCTTTGAAATCCTTCAGGTTAAACTCCAGCGCCCCGGAGCCGTGATTCTCATATCTCTCTGCTGCCAGTTGCGGGCCCGACTGCCTGCGGTCAAGGAGGAAGGAGCTGCGGTACCATAGAGAGCGACAGTGGTCAATGTCAAAGGTATGTCTCTCCGCGCCGTTTGTCACAAATATCTTTCTGTCATTCACCGGGTGTCCGATGCTGACAAAGCTGATACCCCGTTCCAAAAGGAACTCCTCGGCTTCAAATTCCTCAGCTACCTGGATTATCACTCCCGGGTTCTGGCTGTAAAGCAGTCTCACTGTGTCATCCTCAGCGATCTCTGAAAAATTCAGAGCCAGCCCGCCCTCGCGGTTTGCAAAGCACATCTCAAGGAGGGTGGTTATCATACCCCCGGCAGAGATATCATGTCCGGCAACAATCATTTTCTCGCTGATCATCTCCTGCAGTGCTCCGAAAACATCTGCAAAATATGAGGCATCGCTGACCGTGGGTGCTTCAGTGCCAAGGCTGTCCAGCGTCTGTCCCAGGACGCTTCCTCCGAGAGTATGTCTCATTGAGCTCATGTCAATATAGAAGAGAGGCATCGAGGGGTCATTCCTCAGAACCGGTCCGACTATTGCCCGGACATCATCAACTTCTGCAGCCGAGGTGATTATCACTGTCCCCGGGCTGTATACGGCACCGTCAGGGTACTTCTGGGTCATTGAGAGGCTGTCCTTGCCTGTCGGTATGTTTATACCCAGGGCAATGGCGAAGTCACTTGCTGCCTCTACAGCTTCATAGAGTCTGGCATCCTCACCGGGGTTCCGGCAGGGCCACATCCAGTTGGCCGAGAGTGACACGCTCTTCAGTCCGTCAGTCAGCGGAGCCCATACGATGTTTGTCAGTGCCTCGGCTATTGAAAGCACTGACCCCGCCGCGGCGCTGACAAGTCCTGCTGCAGGGGCATGTCCCAGTGCAGTGGCCATTCCTTTTATGCCGCGGTAATCGAGGGTTATGGCGCCCAGGTTGTTCAGGGGAAGCTGAAGCTCTCCGGCGCACTGTTGCATTGCTATCCTGCCGGTGACGGACCGGTCGACCTTATTCGTCAGCCAGTCCTTGCATGCAACCTCTTCAAGCTGCAGAACGGCCTCAATGTACTTTTCAGGGCCGGAAGGGTCATAGCTGACCGGATGGAAATTCGATTTAACGGTGCTGTCAGTCATGACCGTTTGCGGAGGCTTCCCGAAAAAGTCACTCAACTGCAGATCAATGGGTTTCTCGCCGGTAACGGAATTAAGGAAGGTGAACTGATGGTCTCCGGTCACCTCTCCTATGACGTAGATCGGCGCACGCTCACGGCCTGCGACGGCTGAGAGCGTCTCAACATCGCTCCGTCGCATTACCAGCCCCATCCGTTCCTGCGACTCGTTGCCTATTATCTCTCTGGCCGAGAGGGTAGGGTCACCTGCAGGCAGCTTGCTTATGTCTATTTTTCCACCGGTGGCCTCAACAAGCTCGGAGAGACAGTTGAGATGGCCGCCGGCGCCGTGGTCATGGAGCGAGATAACCGGATTAAGATCACTCTCAGCCATTGCCCGTAGGGCATTGTACACCCTCTTCTGCATCTCGGGATTGGCTCTCTGGACAGCATTAAGTTCAATAGCGCTGTCGTATGCCCCGGTGTCTACTGACGAAACGGCCCCGCCACCCATTCCAATCCTGTAGTTGTCTCCTCCCATCAGAATGATGACATCGCCTTTCTCAGGCGTTGCCTTGTTGCTGTCTTCCCTCTTCCCGAGGCCAATGCCGCCGGCGAGCATTATCACCTTGTCAAATCCGTAGCGACGCATCTCCTCAAAGTGTTCGAATGTCATCACCGATCCGCAGATCAGAGGCTGTCCGAACTTGTTGCCAAAGTCGCTTGCGCCGTTAGAGGCCTTGATGAGGATCTCTTCCGGTGTCTGGTACAGCCACTGCCGGGGTTCTGTTGCCTTCTCCCATTCACGAGGACCGTCAGGCCTGGGATAGGAGGTCATATAGACTGCTGTACCTGCTATGGGCAGGGAGCCCTTGCCACCTGCTATGCGGTCACGTATCTCTCCCCCGGTGCCGGTGGAGGCTCCGTTGAAGGGTTCAACGGTGGTGGGGAAGTTATGTGTCTCGGCTTTAAGTGTGAGGACGGAGTTGATCATTTTTACCTCAAAAAAGTCGGGTTTATCCTGTCTGGCAGGAGCAAACTGCTCAACGTCAGGCCCATCGAGGAAGGCGCAGTTGTCCTTGTATGCTGAAACCACACTGTTCGGGTTCGTCGAGGTTGTGAGCTTTATAAGTTTGAAGAGCGACGATTCATGTACGGTGCCGTCAATCACAAAGGTGCCGTTGAAGATCTTGTGACGGCAGTGTTCCGAGTTCACCTGAGAGAAGCCGAATACCTCTCCGTCGGTCAGTTTCCTGCCGAGGTTGCGGCTAAGCTGCTCCAGGTAGGTTATCTCTTCGGTGCTGAGGGCGAGGCCTTCCTGTGCATTGTATGCTGCAATATCATCTATCTCTCTTACCGGTTCCGGCTCATGGTGCACGGTGAATATCTCCTGGTCAAGCCCGTGATAGACCCGCTGGAGCATCGGGTCATGGTCAGGATTCTCACCGGCTGCCGGTGCATACTCTTCTATCCTTGAGATACCTGTAATGGCCATGTTCTGGGCGATCTCCACGGCGTTGGTGCTCCAGGGGGTGATCATCTCCTTCCTGGGCCCGATGTAGTATCCTTCCACTTCTTCCCACATCCGCAGGGAGGCGTTCCCAAATAAAAATCAAAGCTGTAGCCGGGTTCACTGAGGAACGATACCAATACAACTTTTGCGCCGCACAGGAAAAGGTGCAACGTCATCTGTGCCCGGTCAGTCTCCGAATCTCGGATTGACGACATTATTATATATTGACCCGAAAGTATAGGTGAGTCCTATGCGTGTCTGAATCTGATATGCTGTAGCCTGTTCCCTGAGTCTGAGGAGTCTCTCTGCCTCTGAAAGCTCACCTTTTCTGAGGCTCAGCTGATCATTGATATGCGCCGCTTCAATATTCATAAACATCGAGAGTCCTTTAAAAATCCTTACCCTGGCCCAGAGGTCAGCTGCCAGCATATTCTTTGAAAAATCATGGAAATAGTTCAGGCCCCGCACTGAGAGATAAATTGATCCCCACTTCTTCTGCACCTCATAGGCAATCTGTATCTG
>JBHEOU010000177.1:0-3871 GCA_046260645.1 Bacteroidales bacterium
GCTTGATGCCGGGCTCGTTATCAGGAATGCCGGTCTTCAGCTGAAGAGTTATACAGGACAGGGAGGTGAACCTCTGCCCTTCGAGATCATAGCCGGAGCTAACAAGCGGCTGCCTCATGCCCCATTCAGTTTCTCCCTGACGGTCAGACACCTTGAGAAGCCTGACCTCACCTATGATTATGATACAGGTGATGACATCCCGGCAGGAGGCTTCGGGGAGAATATCCTAAGACATATCATATTCGGCGTAGAGATACTCCCTGCTGATGCTTTCTGGATCGGGGCAGGACTGAACTACCAGCGTCGGGCGGAGATGCGCAGGGATCAGCGGACAGGGATGGCTGGCTTCTCGGCAGGCTTCGGGTTCCGAACAAAAGCCTTCGAACTCGCGTACGGACACGAAGCCTTTCACCCGGCCGGAGGATCCAATCACCTGACAGTGACTCTGAGGCCTGAACTGATTTTTAAAAATTGATGTCCACTGAACCTTGTGACACCCGTTTCGTTTTAACTTAGAAGACTGAATGAAAAAGAATAAGATTATAATTACCCTCGACGGTTACTCATCATGCGGCAAGAGCACTTTCGCGAAGGCTATAGCCTCGGAGCTGGGCTATCTCTACATTGACTCAGGTGCAATGTACAGGGCTGTGACCCTCTTCTGTCTCCGCAATGGGCTCGTTGCCGGGGGTATAGCCGACGAAGAACGCATCATCAGCCTGCTCCCCGAGATTAATATCTCATTCAGGCCTGGCAGCGAGACGGGCCATTTTGAGACCCTCCTCAACGGAGAGCCGGTGGAGCGTGAGATACGTGACCGGGCCGTCTCTGACAATGTAAGCGCCGTAAGCACCATTGCAGAGGTCAGGTCCAAACTTGTCGATCTGCAGCGCGAAATGGGATCCGGCGGCGGGATAGTGATGGACGGGCGTGATATAGGCACTGTGGTCTTTCCCGAAGCCGGACTGAAGATATTCATGACTGCCTCACCGGAGGTAAGGGCGCAACGGCGATACCTCGAGCTTGTGAGCAAGGGGCTTCCGGCCGATTTCGATGCCGTTGTAAAAAACCTCACCGACCGTGACCGCATCGACTCCACCCGTGATGTCAGTCCCCTGCGACAGGCTGTTGACGCGGTGGTGCTCGATAACAGTGATATGACTCCTGAAGAGCAGATGAAATGGTTCAGGAAACTGTTTAAAAAGAAGATGGATGAAAGTTGAGATTGAACCGGGGTCAGGCTTCTGTTTCGGTGTCGAGAACGCCGTCAGGATAGCAGAAGAGGCACTCCAGGAGGGTGAAGAAGTCTATAGTCTCGGGGAGATAGTGCATAATGACATCGAAGTCGCACGGCTTAAGGATATGGGACTGGTCACCATCACCTACGAAGAATTTGAAAAGCTGCATGACTGCAAGGTGCTCGTCAGGGCACACGGTGAGCCGCCATCGACCTATGAGAAAGCCAGGCAGAATAACATCACCATCATCGATGCCACATGCCCCATTGTTCACTCGATGCAGGAAAAAATAAAAAAGGTGCAGCTGGCCTCCAGGGAGGCAAATGGCCAGATAGTGATCTTCGGCAAGGAGGGTCACGCCGAGGTGATAGGATTGATGGGGGCGGCCGGAGAAAAGGGCATCCTTGTCTCACGCAAGCAGGATATCGGCCGGATCGACTTCACAAGACCCGTATGGCTTTTCGCGCAGACTACCCGGAGCAAGGCTGAGTACGAGCTGGTGGCAGAGATCATTCGACTGAACCTGGAAAAGGAAGCCGGGAAACACCCCGGCAATGATCTCAGGGTACACAAAACCATCTGCCACCAGGTGTCGGACCGCGAACCCCGGCTGAAGTCCTTTGCCAGAAACCACGAAGTGATCATCTTTGTCAGTGGAAGAAAAAGCTCTAACGGGCGTATGCTCTATGATGTGTGCCGCAAGGAGAACACCCGCTCCTACTTCATCTCATCACCGGAGGAAATTGATCCGTCATGGTTTAGGGATGTCCGGACCGCAGGGATATGCGGCGCTACCTCCACTCCCAAATGGCTTATACATAAGGTGGCTGAAGCGGTCGGCACGATTTAATATTGTTCCCCTTTCAAATTGGTAATGCATAAAATAATAGTAATTTCGCACTGGTTATAAATAATTTCTACTAATGGCGAAAATTAAGAAGATAGGCGTTCTCACATCGGGTGGTGACGCTCCGGGAATGAATGCAGCCATCCGGGCTGTAACCCGTACTGCAATATACAATGGCATTGAAGTGATAGGCATACGACACGGTTATATGGGTATGATCAATGCCAATTTCAAGCCGCTTTACGCCCACAGTGTGTCCGATACCATACAGCGTGGCGGAACCATATTGAAGACAGCACGTTGCGAAGCCTTCAGGACTCCGGAGGGACGGCAGACGGCTTATGAGAACCTCAGGGCTGCAGGCATTGACGGAGTGGTGGTGATAGGCGGCGACGGCTCATTCAAGGGTGCCAGCGTCTTCAACGAAGAGTATAATATCCCGTTTGTAGGTGTCCCCGGCACTATTGACAATGACATCTTCGGCACTGACTATACAATAGGTTATGACACTGCTCTGAACACCGTTGTTGAGGCCGTTGACAAGATACGTGATACCGCCAGTGCAATGAACCGTATGTTCTTTGTCGAGGTGATGGGTGCCGAAGCAGGCCACATAGCCCTCTACAGCGGCATAGCCAGCGGGGCTGAGGCCATCATCATGCCTGAGATAAAAGGAGATTCGCGCAACATCACAAAGATGATCGAGACAGGCAACAAGAGAAAGAAGTCAAGCAATATTATCATTGTGGCTGAAGGCGACGAAGAGGGAGGAGCAATAGCCATTGCCGAGAAACTCAAGCCCGAGCTGACAGGCTATGAGGTCAGGGTCGCTGTTCTGGGCCACCTCCAGCGCGGGGGATCGCCGTCGGCTCTTGACCGCGTCAACGCCAGCAGGCTTGGCAACGCAGCCGTTGAGGCCCTGCTTGACGGACAGCAGAGCGTGATGGTAGGCCTTCTGAATGACGAGATAACCCTCGTCCCCTTCAGGAAAGCCGTCAAAGAGCATAAAGGGCTGAACCAGCACCTTGTTGATATTATTGACATACTGAATGTCTGACCGATTACGTTTATCAGTATATGGAACCTTCTGAGGTATATTTCACCGATATGCACAGCACCCCCTCGCTTAACCTGCTGAAAAAGCTGGAGAGGCTTGTCAGGGCTGCGGGATTTGATCAGATAGACTTCAACAGGAAGATGACAGCCCTGAAGATCCATTTCGGTGAGCCCGGCAACCTGGCTTACCTGAGGCCCAATTTCGCGGCACGGATCGCGCGGATGGTCACGGAGAAGGGCGGCAAGCCATACCTCACCGACTGCAACACTCTTTACCATGGTGAGCGCGCCAATGGGCCCGATCATCTCGAGGCCGCCTTCACCAACGGATATAACCCCCTCAGTGCCGGCTGTCATGTGGTCATTGGCGACGGAATAAAGGGCACTGACTATCGTGAGATAGAAGTAAATCTGGAGTTTACGGGCAAGGCGTTGATCGGCACGGCGATAGCCGATGCCGACATAATAATCTCACTTAACCATTTCAAGGGTCACGAGCAGACAGGGTTCGGCGGTGCCCTTAAGAATCTTGGGATGGGCTGTGCCTCTGTGGGTGGAAAGGTGTTCCTCCATTCAGGCAATCCCCCGACCATATATGAAAAGAACTGCACCGGATGCAACATGTGTGTCATCAACTGCGCGTATGATGCGGTTCATCTGATGGAAAACCGGAAGGCCAGGATTGATGTGAGCAGATGCACCGGATGCGGGCAGTGTGTGGCTGTATGCC
>JBHEOU010000178.1:0-3326 GCA_046260645.1 Bacteroidales bacterium
ATGGTCTGCGACCAAAGGTAGGTGACTGGATCCGGATCTACAATACCTGATCAGCACAGATACCAGCCGTTCACAATTAGTGACCCAATTCCACCAATTTTTCTACCTGATTTTTTATTACCTTGGCGGTAAGTGTTGAACAAACCTGACCTGGCAATTAAATGAGTGAAGAGATCCTGCGGGCCATGATGGAGTTATTCGCCCTGATAGTCAAGCAGGACGGAGGCATGCTGCAGATTGAGCGGGACTTTGTCTCGGCATTCCTGACCAAGCAACTGTCACACGAAAGTGCTGATGAGTTCATGAATCTTTTCCTTGAAAATGCCGGTCCGCTTCAGGCTAAGGGCAAAAAGGGCGACTCAGAAACGGCATCGGTAAAGGACTCCATCAGGATTTTCAATAACTGCAAGAAGATCAACAAGACCCTTACACAGGAACAGAGGGTAATTGTTCTCATGCGCTGCTTCGAGCTTATTGACTCTGACAAGCAGTACACCCCGCAGCGCATGAACATCATCAACACCATTGCCGAGGTATTTAAAATTTCCCAGGAGGAGTTCGACAGCATAATGCACTTCGTCAGGGTAGAGCAACGGGGTGCCTTCGCTAACGCTTCGATGATAGTGATCAGCACCGGAAGCCCATCAGGTGCAGAGCTGTCGGAAGGGCCTTTCCTCGTATTCCTGAAAGTTGCAAGTGTCAATCTATATTTCATCAGATCCTTTGGTTCAGGCGCCACTCTTCTCAACGGATTGCCCATGATTTCGCGTAAGGTGTACACCTTTGCTCCGGGCAGCACCGTTCAATCGCCTCCCGCCCCTACGGTTTATTACAGTGACGTCATATCACGTTTTACATCGGGTCGCGATACCCACCGCATCTCCTTCATTGCGGACCACCTCAGTTATAGCTTTCCAGACGGAATGAAGGCCATTACCGATGTCAGCTTTGCCACCAGCGAAGGCAAACTGATAGGGATCATGGGAGCCAGCGGATCGGGCAAGACCACCCTTCTCAACCTGCTCACAGGACTGGCCCCACCCGAGTCAGGTGATGTCCGGATAAACGGCATATCACTCTTTGCTGATGACGACAGGCTTGACGGGGTCATCGGGTACGTGCCTCAGGATGACCTGCTCGTGGAGGAACTGACAGTGTTTGAGAACCTCTGGTACGCTGCTTCACTTTGCTTTGCCGGGAAGACCAGGGAGGAACTCACCGGAGTTGTGAACCAGTCGCTGCATACCCTGGGGCTCTATGAGAAAAGAGACTACCGGGTGGGATCACCCCTGAACAAGGTGATCAGCGGAGGACAGAGAAAGAGGCTTAATATCGCACTCGAACTAATCCGGGAACCCTCTGTCCTCTTCCTCGATGAACCCACCTCCGGGCTCTCTTCCGGTGATTCGGAGAACGTGATGGACCTCCTGCACGAACTGACCCTCAGGGGCAAGCTGGTGATAACGGTCATCCATCAGCCTTCGTCAGAGATTTTCAAAGGCTTTGACAACGTGCTGGTGCTTGACCTTGAGGGTCACCTGGTCTTTTACGGCAACCCAATCGAATCGATTGTTCACTTCCAGACGCTGGAAGCGCAGATAAACAGCGGTATAGCCGAGTGCCCCACCTGCGGTACGGTGAACCCCGAAACACTTTTCAACATCCTGGAAACCAGGGTTGTTGATGAGTATGGATGGTACACTGACATTAGGAAAGTCACACCCGCCGAGTGGGCTGAAGCCTTCAGCAAAACCTCCTACGGCGAGCCTGCCCGGGAGGAGGGCGCAGAACCATATTCAAGCCTCAGGAGACCCTCATGGCTCAGGCAGACATTCATCTTCCTGTCACGTGACCTGAGAAGCAAACTGGCAAACAGACAATACCTGCTGCTGACCCTCCTTGAAGGGCCAGTGCTTGGACTGATACTTTCATATATAATAAGATACATTGCAGACCCCTCTTCGGATGTCTATATTTTCAGGGAGAATGAGAACATCCCGATATATATATTCATGAGCATAATAGTCGCCCTCTTCCTTGGGCTGACAATAAGCGCCGAGGAGATCTTCCGGGACAGGAAGATGCTCAGGAGGGAGCATTTCCTGCACCTGAGCCGAAGCAGCTACCTGCTGAGCAAGATATCAGTGCTGGCAGTGATATCTGCACTGCAGGCATTCCTGTTCCTTATGGTGGCCAACCCGATCCTGGGCATCAAGGGTCTGTTCTTTCAATACTGGCTTGCACTCTTCACCACTGCCTTCTGCGCCAACATGATAGGACTCAATATATCATCTGCGTTGAACTCGGCCGTTACAATCTATATTGTGATCCCCCTGCTGATGATACCAATGATGGTGCTCAGCGGAGCGATGTTCCCGTTTGACAAGCTGAACAGGAAAATTGCCAGTCCTGACAAGGTACCGGTTATCGCCGAGCTGATGCCCACAAGATGGACCTATGAAGCGCTGATGGTTAAACAGTTTACCGGAAACGAATACGGGAAGAGGGTCTATCCTCTGAAACGGCAGATAAGTGTCTCCGACTTCAACACCGTCTACCGGATCCCAAGGGTTACTGATGCCCTGGAGATAGTAACAGGCAGGCTGCAATGGGAAGGTGAAATAAAAGCTGCGGACAGTGAGATAAAGCTGCTGGAAAACGAGACAGCCACACTGTCGGCAGCAGGCATCATAAGGCCATTCACAGGTGTCGATTCAATAACTCCGGAGCTTTTCACTGCAGCCCTCGGAGAACGCCTTGCCCTTTGGCTCGGTGACGTCGACAGGGAATACAGGAGACTCAGCAGCCTTGCCGATATGAGCCTTGACAATTACATAAGCAACAATAAGGCAGCACTTGACGTTATGTATAATGATTATCATAATGATAAGCTTGAAGAGATCATGAGAAAGGTGTATGAGAAGAACAAGATGCTGGAATACAGCGACCGGCTCGTGCAGAATGTTGACCTGATATATCTTGAGCCCGCAGCCGCCGGTCCGCTCAGCTTTCGCACCCATTTCATGGCGCCGGTGAAGAGGTTCATGGGGTACACAATTGACACTTACAGATTCAATATACTACTCCTGCTCTCTTCAAATATCATTTTATACATTCTGCTTTATACTGAAGCACTCAGGCGTATCATCTCAAGGATTGAGAGCCTGAGGTTTCAAAAAAAAGAGGCATCAGACCGTGAATAACCAATTTTCTTAAATTTGCATATAACACAAACGCCTGATGAGAGGACCAATATTAAAGCTGCTTACTGTGATTATGCTGATATCCGTTTACTCATGCAGGAACAGTAATACGAGGCAGGGCAG
>JBHEOU010000178.1:3358-3863 GCA_046260645.1 Bacteroidales bacterium
ATAGCCGACTCGGTTCCGGCAGGCGAGGCTGAGAAGCTCAGTGAAGAGGCTGTCGCAGACATCGTTCAGAACATCGCTTCACCGGTCGAGATAGCAGCCATATTGCAGAGCATGGAAGTACCTTTCACTGCAGAATACCTGGCACCCACCCAGGGTGCTGACAGGCTTACAACCAACTTTCAGAAAGCCGTGATGCTGGGAATATACGGAGCCGATCTCGGTTACCTGAACATGTATGAAAAAACTGGCAATTCCGTTGATGTGCTTTCTACAATAAAGAGATTGGCAGACGGGCTGCGCGTTGGACAATTCTTTGACTTTGAGACTATTAAGAGACTGTCAGTCAGCAAGTCGAACCTTGATTCACTGCTCTTTCTGTCGGTCAACTCATACAACCAGATTGACAGGTATCTCAGAGACAACAAACGGAGAGCAATCTCCGCGCTGATGATCGCAGGTGTCTGGATAGAAGGACAATACCTGGCAACGCAGGTTGCCATAGGCC
>JBHEOU010000179.1:0-3845 GCA_046260645.1 Bacteroidales bacterium
GCTGAACTCCGGGTATTCATAGATCGGTACGCGCGGTTCAGTCTGACCAATGCTGTAACCAAACAGCCCCTCGTACTGCCCGGTTTCCTCACCCAGCTCCTCCAACTGCCTGAGGTACTCGTGCATCGACTTTGACTCGATGATGATCATCTTTCCCATCTTGTTGATGATAGGACTGTGTGACCGTGTGATATCATGATCGAACTGCAGTATGCGCCGGCCGTACCTGGTGATACCCACCACGCGAAAGGTCAGGCTCTTGCCCACGCCGGGCAGATTGAGCACGTTGCGGTCGGTGCCCAGGAAGGGCAGGTCGGCAGAGCGGCGCAGGGCATCGATGCTCTCAATAATGTTCTCTGCGTTGTCAGAAAACTGCCGTATAGTTTCGTAATGCTCCTTCTCGATCTTCCCGATGATCTTTTCCTCAAGCTGCTCCTGCACCACCCTCGCATTGGGTGCGAAATTGAAATTGTTTTCCATATAGCCCTTCACGGTGAAGGTATAATATGGCAGTATACCCGCATCATTGAGCACCTTTCGCAGCTTGGCAGTGTGCCCCCTCCGTGATGCGGCGGTGGTAAATACCAGCTGGTTTGTGATGAGCCACCCGGCACTGGTGAGCCTCCGGGCTGCAAGGCTCGACTCCGGGGTGACCTCCATGGGCGATTCCACATGTGTCTGTATCAGAAACTGGGTGATGCCTATCTCCCATGCCCTCTTCCTGAAGTCACCGAGTATCTGAACCAGCTCAGGTGTCATCCTCTGTGGAAGATAGGTCAGCATCCTGGTCCCGAGCCTGACCCTCTGTATCTCTGCATGCTTTTCGCCGTCAGCTCTCTCCCTGTTCTTCTCACGCTTGTTACGTGCCATCTCATAGACAGCGTCGAGCAGCTCCTTCAGGCTCCTGTCGGAGCTCATCAGGGCATCACCGCCGGTGATGAGGATATCCCTCAACTGAGTGTCATCCTCAAAGTATTTCAGCAGTTTCTTCTGTTTCTCCGGCCAGCTCTCGGCAGGCCTGAGCTTATCCAGGTCGAAATTCAGGTGACCGCTCTGGAAATCGAACATGCGCTGACAGGGTGAACAGAGTCCGCCGCAAGCCCTGCCCATGGTGTCAGGGATGAGAATGGCCACCTCAGGATACCTCCTGTGGATGTTGTTGGCGGAAGGAAGGATCCATCCTGCCGCATTGGGTTCACCCGGAACCACCTTGTCTTCTTTCTCCCAGGCAACGATATGCCCGAACTCTTCTACCAGCTGGCGGCTGTAAACGATGTAATGCCTTATGGCCAGGTCAGCTCCGATGGCGAAATAGGGAACACGCACATGAAGCAACGAGAGGTAATAGGGGTTCACGAAAAAGGGTATGCCAGCCTTCTCGGCATCATACAGTATCTTCATCGTGTCAGGGTCAAGCGAGTGACCGAGCATCTCGTTGAGGAGGTCCGGCGAGCGCACGGCAAAATGCAGATGGAACCTGTAGTTTTCCCACCACTCATCCATCAGCCTCAGTTTCTCTTCATGCGATATTCCTTCAGGGAAGGTATATTTCTCATCCTTTATCTCTCCCGAAGCGATTTTAGATATCAGCAGGTTGATGATCCTCTCCTTGTTCTCCTTGCGCAGCTCCACTATGCGCGGGTCGACTCCCGACGGGTACATTTCCATCCATTTCTCAACCGTGTCCCTCTCCGGGATCACCTGGTTGCTCTCACCCCTCAGCTGCCTGAAGAGCTGTATCATGTCAATAAAAAACTCCGGCTTGGCACCGCCCGTGCCCTTTATCACGGCGAGCCAGATGAACCTGATGGGATTGCTTACCGCGATCTCGCCGCGCAGGTTGGGGTCAGGATACTCTATCCCTGCATGGTCAATGTAGTCCAGTATCCTTATGATGGCATAGTCGTTCCACGATAGCTTCTCGAAGTTTTCGCGCCTGGTGACCTTGTCGGTCTGAAAGCGGAATGCATCCTTGCGGCTGCTATGTTCCGAGTGGATCCAGTTTTTAACACCTATCTGTGCCTCGGTCTCGTTCTTCGACTCCCTCATGATGGTCTCGAGCATGGGGTTCTCGCGCAGCAACACCCTCAGAAGACGGTGTGAGCGTACACTGATTGCAATTCTGTCAAGTTTTTCGTTTTCTGTCATGATGATTTTCGTTTTCAGTGGCCGATCTAACAAAATACGAAAAAAAGAACAGAATAATCATATTTATGCGGTATATGTCATCTGGCAGGCAGGTTCAGCTTCAGCTTCAGCTTCGACTCCAAAGGCCATGCAGCCTGAGGTGGGACACATAATTCCTGCTGCCAATAATCTGAAAACTATACTTATAGCTTCGGGCGTCTAACATTATCACTTCTCACTTGTTGATATTAAACAGGTACTCAAAATATCTTCCATCAGAAGGAAGACAATTTAATAATTGTTAATAATGATCGGAGGTTTATTATGATGAACGAACCAGGATGGCATGCATGGGGGATGGGATGGGGCTGGATTCTCGGCTTCATTCTTCTGCTGGCAATAGTCTGGATTGTTGTCAGGATTACAATCCATAACCGCAGAAACAAGTCGCCTGAAAGCAAATCTGCCCTTGACATTTTGAAGGACAGGTATGCCAGGGGCGAGATTGACAAGAGTGATTTTGACAAACGCAAGAGCGACTTGCAATAGCCTTTTTTTGCGATAGTCTAATTTCGGATTCAGAGTGTAAAAAAAGTTGAAAATGCTCCGGACAGGGCTTTGCTATGTACTGCCAACCATAAAAAACTGCAATATGGACAAGAGCCACAATCTCAATGCACACAAAAGCACGTCTCATAAAGCCCCTGAAAACGGCTCGAAAGACCATAGCGGCCATCATGCTATGATGATAAAGGATTTCAGAAGACGCTTTTGGCTTTCCCTGATTATCACCCTTCCCATATTGATCCTCTCGCCCATGATCCAGGGTCTGTTGGGTTTCCGGTTCACTCTTTTGGGTGAACCTGACAAATATATACTCTTTGCCCTTTCAACGGTAGTCTATTTCTACGGAGGATGGCCTTTCCTGGCCGGACTGGCTGATGAGTTAAAGAAAAAGCAGCCGGGGATGATGACGCTGATAGCTGTGGCCATCACCGTGGCATGGGGATACAGCTCAGCCACCACCTTCGGAGTAAAGGGAAGCACATTTTTCTGGGAGCTGGCCACCCTGATAGATATAATGTTGCTTGGGCACTGGATCGAAATGAAGTCCATACTGGGAGCTTCCAGATCACTTCAGATGCTGGTTGAGATGATGCCTGACGAAGCCCACCTGGTTAAGAACGGCGGTACCGAAGAGGGAAAAGTTGATCAGCTCAAAAAAGATGACCTGGTAATGGTGCGCCCCGGTGAGAAAATACCTGTCGACGGTGTGGTGGTCGAAGGTGAAAGCAACGTTAATGAGTCAATGATCTCCGGGGAGTCAAAACCAGTCGCGAAAGGCAAAGACGACAGGGTGACAGGTGGATCGCTCAACGGTAACGGATCGCTGACAGTCAGTGTCAGGCAGATAGGAGAAGAAGCCTATTTAAGCAAGGTGATCAACATGGTGCGCGATGCACAGGATAAAAAATCAAAAACGCAGAACCTGGCTGACCGCATTGCCTTCTGGCTCACTGTCATTGCCCTTTCAGTCGGTTTCGGAACACTTGCTACCTGGTTACTGGTGGGTAAACCATTTGTTTTTGCCCTGGAGCGAATGGCAACAGTCATGGTCATCGCCTGTCCTCATGCACTGGGTTTGGCAGTACCACTGGTGGTGGCTATTTCCACTTCGGTGGCGGCGCAGCACGGACTGCTCATCCGCAACCGTACCG
>JBHEOU010000018.1:0-14752 GCA_046260645.1 Bacteroidales bacterium
TCAGCCACTCCGGAGGTCTCATTGGTGAACAGAATCCTTCGCCAGGTGGTTCCCCCGTCAGTGGAACGGTAAAGACCTCTCTCGGTGTGAGGAGCCCACGGGTTGCCTATGACTCCGGCATAGATGATGTCAGGGTTGACCGGGTCAATAATGATCCGGTGAATGTACCTCGTGAGTTCAAGCCCCATGCACTTCCAGCTCCTGCCTCCGTCGTTGCTCTTGTAGATGCCGTAACCACCCGTCACGCTGTTACGCGGGTTGCCTTCGCCGGTACCGGCCCATACAATGTCAGGCCTCAGCGGGTCAACGGCCAGAGCTCCTATGGAAGCAACAGCCTCCTTATCAAACATGGGGGTGAACGTAGTACCTGCATTGATGGTCTTCCAGAGACCGCCGGAGGCAGTGCCGACATAAAAAACATTTTCATTTCTCGGGTCGGCGGCAAAGGCGGTGACCCTGCCGCTCATGCCGCCCGGACCAATATTCCTGGGCTTGATGTTGCTGAAAAGCGACATGTCGGTCTTCTGCCCGGCAAGCAGGGCTGTAACCATTATCATTATAGCAGATGCAAATATTCTTGGGATCATTGAGATATGTTTTAGCGATCCCAATGTAACCAAATAATTCAATCGCAGCGAGGCCGCAGAACTGTTTTACAATATGCCGCCGTCAGGCCTGCAGCAGGAAGATTGCAGCCCTGCTTTACAACATTGCGCCGTCAGGCCTGCAGCAGAAAAACGGCAGGCCTTTTGTCGAGCCGCGGGATGGCCTCGCGCCATCCTGCTATGGTCTTTGTGAGAATCTCTTCACTCTCAAGGGTAATGTCTGCCGCAATGCACAGCCGGGTTGACGGCCTGCAGACGTTTAGTATATCTTCAATCATCTTTCCGTTCCTGAAAGGCGTCTCCATGAAAATCTGCGTCTGACCGCCTGCCGATCTCTTCTCAAGTTCCATGATTGCTTTCTGCCTGCCGGGTCCGTCAACGGGGAGGTAGCCGTTAAAGGCGAACGACTGCCCATTCAGACCTGAGGCTACCAGTGACAGCATTATAGATGAGGGTCCGGTGAGCGGAGTGACCCTGATGCCCCTGCGGTGCGCACCGGCTGCGACGATATTCCCGGGATCGGCCAATCCAGGCATACCTGCCTCACTCATCACTCCTGCATCAACTCCTCCTGCAACATGAACGAAAAAATCATCGAGACCGGCCGGATCCGAGTGCTTCCCGACAGGAAAAAAGAGAGTATCGTCAATAGGAAAACCACTGTCAATGCTCCTCAGATACCTCCGGGCACTCCTCACCTCCTCAACGGCAAAGAGCCTCAGTGATACTGTAATTTCCCTCGTTCCGCGTGGTATGGTAAGGCTATGATCACTATTACCAAGGGTGACGGGGATCATATAAATATTTCCACTCATCTTTTGGACTTTATGACTCCGTAAAGATATGCAAATAGCCGCCGGGAGGTAAAGTGACCCCTGATATTGTTCTTCTCTCTTTTTCGGGTTATTTTTGTAATTGAAAGACGAGACAGTGAAAATCACTTTTCTGGGAACCGGAACCTCACAGGGTGTGCCTGTAATAGCTTGCGAATGTGCGATATGCAAGTCTTCTGACCCGATGGACAAGAGACTCAGGGCTGCCCTTCTCGTTGAGACTTCGTCAAACATCATCGTGATTGATGCAGGACCCGACTTCAGGCAACAGATGCTGAATTCAAAAGTGAAGAAACTGGATGCCATCCTTATTACACACGAGCACAAGGATCATATTGCAGGCATGGATGATCTGCGCGCATTCAATCACAAGAGCCAGGCTGCAATAGACATTTATGCCGAGGAGAGAGTGCTGAGTGCGGTCAGGAAAGAGTATGCCTATGTCTTCTCGGAGAACCACTACCCCGGTGTGCCCAGAATGGAACTGCATATTATTGATGACTTCAACCTCGGAATTAACGGTGATATAATAACACCACTGAGGGTCTTCCATTACCGGCTGCCGATATTCGGATTCAGGATAGGAGACATGGCTTACATAACAGATGCCAATTATATTCCTGAGGAGACAAAGGAGAAGCTGATAGGTGTTAAGTATCTGGTGATCAATGCTCTGAGAAAGGAGAAGCATATATCTCACTATAGCCTGGACGAAGCACTTGAACTGATCCGTGAGGTGTCACCGCGCAAGGCATATATAACTCATATAGGCCATCAGATGGGAAAACATGAGGAAGTCAACAGGGAACTGCCGGGGAATGTAACTCTGGCCTGGGACGGACTGGAAGTGGTCTGCGAAGAATAAACCTATCTCTTTTTGAACTTGTAGAGTTTCTTCTGATATTTTTTGGAGAAGAAATATTTGTCGCGGCCAAGCTGCGAGGTGTCTATATAGGAACTCTTCCGTGCACTTTTGTACGCATTCTTGCTGCTTGATGCACAACCGGGCATCACCATTATTGCCGAGAGGATAATGATAATTATAGTTATGCATTTACAGTTAATCTTTTTCATCAGTCTGAGATCAGCTAATTTCTAAAAGTAATAATAAATCTGTAAGCATATTAAATGTCTTAAACAATTTCTCTGAAATGTCCAATCCACTGCATCTCTCCTTTTATTTTCAGATACAATGTCTTAAATTGCACTCCCGCGAAGGCGGTAAGCCCAATATCAGATTAAACTCAAATGTGTACGTTTAGGTTTCGGATTTACATCTTTTTTTTCATTATCGGACTTCCTGTTTCAGGTCAGTCGCTTGAAAACCTCGGAATTATCAGGGACAACGGAGCCAGTGCGGTCTCGCTGCTCCTTGATGACAGCACCATGTTCAGCCTGAATGCGCCGAAGCCCCTGTTCAGTTTCAGGCTTGACGGGGTCTATTTTGAATCTGATGACGTTCCGGCCGGTCTTACCGGGAGTCGCTTCATACAGATTTACCCCGGCGGGGCAGAGTCGGGATACACACCGCGAGGAGGGTCTCATCCGGGTTTCCTGGCTGAGCTGGTCTTCCGCAACAACTGGAGTGACACCATTACCATCAGTGATGTAGTGCCCTTCGGTGAGGGTGGCAACAGCGCCTTTATTACCGGCTCCGGTCCGCGCAACCTGGCAAGGGCTAACCTTTTCCTGCCCGGAAAGAGCCCGGTACGTGTCATTCTGCCTGACAATGCCTGGGAGATGGGCTTCGCGGTATTCGAGGCCGGTGACGGCCTGTCAGTAAGTGCAATAGCCCGGCGTGACCGGACAGACAGGGGAACAATGCGGAGATATGAGACCATACTTCCTCCGGGAGCCTCAGTGACTTATAAAATATGGGCTGACCTGTTCAGGGGTACATGGCAGGAGGGGATGAGGCTCATGTTTGCAGAACGTTACCTGTATGATCTAAGCAGCTTTGATGACACCCTCTACCGGCGTGATGACCTGAAGTGGATACGCAACAGCTACCTGATGATACTGCAGATGGCGTGGGACAGGGAGTTCTATGACCGTTTTGAGGGCGGGTCAGCCTTCAGTGACTTTCTGGCGGAATACAACAGGCTCTTCGGCCATGTAGATGTCTATGGTATATGGCCCACCTGGCCGCGCCTGGGTCTTGATGAGAGGAATCAGTGGGACCTCTACAGGAACCTGCCGGGAGGGACGGAAGGACTGAGACGCATAAGCCGTCAGGCGAAGGCAGACGGCAGCCGTTTTTTCATTGCATATAATCCCTGGGACAAAAGCACAAGGGAAGAGGATCATCTCAGGGGCCTGGCAGAGATAATAGCTGCAACCGATGCCGACGGCGTGGTGCTTGACACCGAGGGGAGCTCATCGGCTGAGCTTCAAAACAGTGCTGATACAGTCCGCAGGGGGGTGGTGATGTACTCTGAAGGCATGCCTGTGATTAAAGATATGCCGGGTATAGTGGCGGCACGCGTGCATAACGCACTCTTCTTCAGTCCGGAATTGAACCTGAACAAGCTCATCAGGCCCGACTTTGCCATCTTCCGTGTCGCCGACGTAGGTGAAGATATACTGCATCGTGAGATTGCCGTGGCCTTTTTCAACGGCTATGGCACCGAACTGAACATGTTCAGGCCTGGCGGCCGGGGTGAAGAATACCGGGCTGACCTTGCTTACCTGTCCCGGACCACATACCTGCTCAGAAGAAACAGTGACGCCTTCCTTGACACCGCATGGACTCCTCTGATAAAGAGCGCCGCAGACAGGGTTTATGTCAACAGGTGGACCGCGGGAGACAAAACGGTGTTTACGGTTCTCAACATGGATCACAGGGGTTACAGCGGGCCCCTCTTCATGGCAGGAGACACCACTGGCAGACACCTGGTCTCACTGTGGAGGCACGAAGAGATAAATCCGTTGCCCATCAACGGGGAACTGATGGCACAGGTTCAGACTTCGGGATGGAGTCAGTATTACAATGACACCAGGAGAGAGGGATCAATTGACTGCATCGCCTTACTGCCCTCGCTTATAAAGGCGGAGGTCAGGGGCAACAAGCTTCACCTGGCAGTCGCAGCGGAGGGAACCCTCCTGGTAAGCAGGGGTGCTGCGGGCTATGCCGGCGAGCCTGTGAAGATAGCGGCCCCTGTTGATATGACGATGGCTGTTGATGAGCTCTTCGGTATAGAGGGAGAAAAGATTGTTATTGAACTCATTGACAATGAGGGCTATCTGCTGGATGAGAGGGTGGTGAGACCTGAGAAGGGCAGGCCGTGGCTCGTCTCAGAGACGATACGCACAGCACCCGCATCGGATATACCTGAAGGAATGGCCTTGGTGCCTGCAGCCACCATTACATATGTGCTGAATGTCTCCGATGATTTCGTTCCTCACCCCTCGGCGGGCAGAGAGCTGACCATCGCAACCGACAGCTTCCTGATAGACAGGTACCCTGTGACAAATGCGGAATTTCTCAGGTTCATCAGGGAAACCAGGTATATTCCGGCAGACACAGCCAACTACCTGAGGCACTGGGTGAGAGGCATGCCTGTCAGCGGACAGGAACGCTATCCTGTTGTGCATGTTAGCCTCGAAGACGCCAGGGCATATGCCAGCTGGGCCGGTAAGCGGCTGCCTACGGAGACTGAATGGCAGCTGGCAGCGCAGGGTACCGACGGTCGCGAGTGGCCGTGGGGAAGTGAGTTTCATGCCACCAAGTGCAACAACGGCTTCGGCCGGCCAACACCTGTCGACGCCTTCCCGAAAGGGGAGAGCCCCTACGGCGTGGCTGACCTGGTGGGCAACGTGTGGCAGATGACCGGCGATGTATATTCCAACGGAGCCTACTATTTCAATATCATCAGGGGTGGCAGCTGGTTCAGGCCTGAATCAAGCTGGTGGTACGTGCAGGGAGGCCCGCAGCCGCTGACCATGACACAGCTGCAGCTGCTCGTCTCACCGGGCTATGACCGCAGCGCCACCGTAGGGTTTCGCTGCGTCATGGACCTTTGATCAGTCTTCAGTCTTCAGTCTTCAGTCCTCAGTCCTCAGTCTTCAGTGAATCAGATATTTAATGACTGCCGACTGTGGACTGCTGACTGCCGACTGGCTGTGACTGCCGACTGATCATACCTTCCTCGCTCCGTCACCGATGCCGGGAAGATAGAAGTCAGCCTTCAGGCCCGTGGCGGCAAAATAGATCTCCCCAAGCCTCTTAATGAAGTTTTCCACATGCCCGCTCTCAACAATTGAGACCGTGCATCCTCCGAACCCGGCGCCGGTCATCCTTGTGCCGTTAACCCCCGGAAGCTTCCGGCCTTCATAAACGAGGGTATCAAGCTCAATGCCGGTAACCTCATAGTCTTCCGAGAGTGAGTCATGCGACTTATTCATCAGTCTGCCGAGCAGGTTAATGTCATTGGCTTCGAGTGCTTTTATTGCATCCAGGGTCCTGCCGTTCTCGGTAATGACATGCTTTGCCCTTTTCCGGATAACCGTGTCAGGAATGTATTTATCAAGCATCCACAGATCGTTTACAGTCAGCTGGCTGAGGTTCCTTATGGGGTAATGCACAGAGATGAGCTCCACCGCCCTCTCGCACTCCAGGCGACGCTCATTGTACTTTGAGTCAGTCAGTCCCCGGCGCTTGTTGGTGTTGGTTATAACCAGCCTTCTGTCACCCAGGTTCACAGGCGCATACCTGTACTCAAGGGTGTCGCAGTTCAGGTTGATGGCATGACCTTTTTTGCCGAACCCGACGGCAAACTGATCCATAATACCGCAGTTCATGCCCACGAAGCCATTCTCAGCCTTCTGACCCATCTTAACCATCTCCATCATATCAATTCCTGAGCCCGTCAGCTCATTCATCGCCACCGCCGTCACCATCTCAATCGATGCCGAGGAGGAGAGCCCGGCGCCGTTGGGAATGTCGCCGTAAAAGAGCATCTCCATGCCATGGACGTGGATGCCCTTTCGTGCAAATTCATTTATGACACCTACAGGATAGTTTGTCCAGCTTTTCGGTATGGGGAGATAGTTGAATGCAACGGGCACCACCACCTCACCCTTGAAATTGAGGCTGTTCATCTTTATCTGCGCGCCGCCGGCAAGCCTTACCAGCAGCGCTGTCCCGAAGTCGAGCGCACAGGGGAAAACATATCCCCCGTTGTAATCGGTATGCTCACCGATGAGGTTAACCCTGCCCGGTGAAAAAAAAAGGACAGGCTCTGTTGCCCTGTCCCCGTATAGTTTATAGAATTCTTCAAGAAGAAAGTGCGGATCAGCCTTCATACCTTGAGTTTTTTCTCTATTTCATTGATCTGGTTTCTGAAATGACGGTCGGTGTCAATGAGGTTGTTTACGGTCTTGCAGGCATGCAGCACGGTTGCATGATCCTTGCCGCCGATTGATGAGCCTATGCTTGCCAGTGAGGCCTTCGTGAGGCTCTTGGAGAAGTACATCGAGACCTGCCTGGCCTGCACAATCTCTCTCTTGCGCGTCTTTCCCTGCATCAGGTCAACGGGTATCTTGTAGTACTCGCAAACCACCTTCTGAATATAGTCTATGGTAATCTCCCTGCGCTGGGTGTTGACAAGCCTGTCAACCATCTGGCGGGCCAGCTCAAGAGTCACCTCCTTGCGGTTGAGGGTCGACTGGGCATAAAGTGAGATAAGGCCTGACTCAAGCTCCCTGATATTGGAATTGATGTTCTCTGCCAGAAACTCAAAGATCTCGTCAGGCAGCTCAATGCCGTCATTGTAAGCCTTCTTCCGCAGGATGGCAAGCCTTGTTTCGAAATCGGGCTTCTGAAGGTCTGCCAGCAGACCCCACTTGAACCTCGAAAGCAGACGCTGCTCCATGCCCTGCAACTCCACCGGAGGCTTGTCACAGGTCAGGATGAGCTGCTTGCCCGATTGGTGCAGGTGGTTGAATATGTGGAAAAAAGTATCCTGGGTCTTCTCCTTACCGGCAAATTCATGGACGTCATCAATGATCAGGACGTCAATCATCTGGTAAAAGTGGAGGAAGTCGTTTTTGTTGTTGTTCCGGATTGATTCTACAAACTGTGTCTGAAACTTGTTCGCATTGACGTACAGTACTGTCTTGTCAGGGAATTTCTCCTTGACAAGTATCCCGATGGCCTGTACGAGATGAGTCTTTCCAAGCCCGGAGTCACCGTAAATCATAAGTGGATTGAAGGCAGTGCCTCCCGGGTTGTTACCTACGGCTATGCCTGCGGAACGAGCCAGGCGGTTGCATTCGCCCTCAACAAAGTTGGCAAAAGAGTAGTCCGGGTTGAGCCTCGGATCAAAATGAAGCTTCTTGATGCCGGGTATGATGAAGGGATTTTTGATGGCCGGCTGGGTCACCTCAAAAGGGACCTGCATAGGCTTGTTCTGAAGATCGGTCTTGTTCCTTGAAGGATACCTCACAGTGTAAGGCTTCCCGTTGGCATAAGCCGAATTCTCCATTATGATGTTGTACTCAAGCTTGGCTTCATTGCCAATCTCACGCCTGAGGGTCTTGCGTAGTATGTCAATGTACTGCTCTTCAAGATATTCGTAAAAGAATGGACTTGGCACCTGGATTGTCAGAATGTTCTTTTCGAGCCTGAGAGGAACAATAGGCTCGAACCATGTCTTAAAACTGGCCGAAGGAATAATGTCACGAATTATTTCCAGACAATTATTCCAAACCTCATCGTGTGATTTGTTCATTCAGATTGAAATTAAAAAAATCGCTTAAATTTTTCGGCGCTGAAACCCGTGACAATATTTGTAAAAAAAAAGGTAAAAAAAAAATTTATTTTCTCTTGACTTTTCAATTTATTCTTTACTGTTATGAGCATCAGGTCCTTATATCCGGATATATTCGTCAAAAAAAATAAATAACTGAATATCAGTATCTTATAGCAAAGAATATGGATAACAAAGGGTTATGTCAAAGAGGATAGGAGGGTCTTTTTATTTGTAACGTAAGATGGTCCGACAGGAGGGACTGCAACGGCATGATTCAATAATGTTTAGCACTATTCGGACAAATCACTCGGCTTTTTTGCCAAATAGTGAGAAGTGGACATATTTTTTAGGATTCTCCTTCAAATCCCGGAGTAAAAGGTCGAGATTGAAAAGAGTGTTGCTGAGGTTTGTATATAGACTGTCGTTTGTCACAAGTTTGCCGGCTGACCCTTCTCCCTTGCTTATGCCCTGCACTATCTGATCAAGGTTTTCCAGTGACGTGCGGAGCGATGCAAGTGTGGTACCCAGATCGGCCGAAGCCAGGGCATCGGAGATTTCTCCAATGTTTTTAAGTGTTGAATCAAGCGTCGTACTGTTTGATGAGAGCATGGTTGTAAATGCCTTCAGATCATCAATGGAAGCTGCCAGTTCATCCTTTTTACTGTCAGATATCTCCCTGATGCTTGCGGTGATACCGCTGACGTCCTCCACCGCAGACCTGAGATTGCCTGTCATCTGAGGTGTAAAAAGATCATTGAGGGATGAAACCACCGAGTCGAGCTTGATTATCATATCGGTAATATTCCCTTCCAGGGGAGATAGGGTCTGGCTGAGCCTGTCAATTATGGATGTTGCCACATAACCGTCGATTGTATCATGATTATGACACATCTCGCTGCTCTCACCCATTCGCATCACCACCTTCATCCCCGCAATGAGGGTGGCAGTTGTTATCTCTGCCCTTGTGTCTCTGGGGACTTTGAAGTTCCTGTCAACTGACAGGGAAACAAGGATCAGTCCTGTCCCGTCATTGATAAGCCGGATATCCTGTACAACTCCAGCCTGATAGCCATTTATCTCTACCGGGCTTGACTCCGTCAGCCCTGCAATGTCACTGTAGACAATATGATAGGTGTCAGTACTGGTGAAGAGGGCAGTGCCCTTGAGAAAGTTGAAAAGGAGGATGAATGCGCCGATGGTTATTACTGCCACGGTTCCTACTTTGACCTCATGAGATATCTTCATACGGTTGTTACTTTTGTTTTTTTGCATTTACTGCCTCCCAGAGAGGCATTGGCTTACCGTCTCTGACGGCTATCACGAAAGCATCCGGAAATCTTAATATAAGTGTTCTCCTGTACTTTACCGCATCATCATAAACGGGGAATTTGCCGGCAGCGTACTTTATCCGCTCCCCATCATCGATCTTCGTTACTGTTTCAATGCCCCCCAGCAGGCTCTGGTCCATCGCCCTGTTTCTGGGCATAGCCGATATCTGCACCATGAAGTATATGTCATCTGCGCCGGCCGTTGATGGTGCAGGTTGGGGTGCCGGTGATTGCGTGGGTTGTTGAGCCGGCGATTGCGTGGATGATTGCGCGGTTGATTGCGCCGGCTTCTGCACCTGCACCGGAGTTGTCTTACCTGCCGCAGGAGCAGAGGTGTCAAGGCCTTTAACATCAGCAACCGGCCTGCCGGAGGTGTCGCCCGGCCCGCCGGCCCTGGCATCCGGTACCTCGGTTAACTGGACTGAGTTGCCGCGTTTGATTCCGGAACGATTGTCAATGGTCTGCTTGTAGTCCCTGAACGCCCTGAAAATGGCAGAAGCAAGATAATCCTGTCCCTGAGTCGAATTAAGATATTTCTCCTCGTCCGGATTGGAGATGAACCCCAGCTCTATAAGCACCGAGGGCATGGTCGTTCTCCACAGAACCACAAATCCTGCCTGCCTTACCCCCCGGTCCTTCCTGCCAACCCTGTCCCTGAACTGATTCTGTATCATGGTGGCAAACTCTGTGCTCTGCTTGAGATAGGTGTTCTGCATCAGCGAAAAGATGATGAACGATTCCACCGAGTTGGGATCATATCCCTCGTACTTCGTCTGGTAATCCTGTTCAAATGTGATTACTGCGTTCTCCTTCATGGCTACCTGGAGGTTGGCATCATCCATACTCTGCCCGAGGACATATGTCTCTGCACCCGTAAAACGCTTGTCACTTATGGCATTTGAATGGATTGAAATAAAGATGTCAGCCTTGTTCCTGTTCGCCACCTCGGCGCGCTCTGCAAGACCGATGAAGGTATCGTCCTTACGGGTGTAAATCACCTTTACGTCCTTCAGATTTTCGCTTATGTATTTGCCTGCCTTCAGCGCTACCGCCAGGTTTATGTTCTTTTCCCTTGATGTTGCCCCGACAGCACCGGGGTCTCGCCCTCCGTGACCTGCATCGACCACTACCACCCATTCATTTTCCTCCGGAACCATCTGTGACCAGAGTGTTACTGGCATGGTAATTGTTGCCAGTGCGAAGGTCCACACCAGAATATTCTTTAACCCTCTTATTTTGGTATTTTGACGCATTAGTGCCTTGAGAATTTTAATTAGTTTTGTCGCTGGCATGCCCGTTATGCACAACAACTACGCAAAAATAGCATTTAACTTGCATTTTCATGCACAAAGATTGATTGTGACAATTTTCATGCCGGTTCTCTTCTCTGCGGCATTGTGTGCCCAGGAGCCGGTCAAAGCGGTTACCCTTCCGTCTGCTGTGCCTGACACACTCGCGGCAATGCCTCCTGACACACTCGCGGCAATACCTTCTGGTACGCTGGTGACAGTCGTCCCTGACACACTTTCAGCTACACTGCGCGACACTACCGGACTCGCCGGAGAAGCAGCGGATAAAGTGCCCTATATAGATGAAAACTCCGACTTCGCTTACGATTTTGCATCGCAGCAGGATACAGCGGGGCAAAAGCCTCCCCTGATCATCTCTACTGATGCTGTTGACGAACCGATAGTCTATAATGCCGACGGGTACATGAAAACCGACCTCCGGACAAAAAAGGTCAGCCTGGTGCAGAATGCGAGGGTCACCTACGGCACCATTGAACTGACGGCTGACTCCATTGTGCTTGATATGGAGACCGGTTCCGTATATGCCACCGGCAGGATAGATTCCACCGGCAAGATGGTTGGCAAACCGGTCTACAAGGATGGTCAGGAGGAGTTTGAATCGAAGGAGCTCACTTATAATTTCAAGTCGAAGAAAGGGGTGATCAGCAATGTCACCACCGAGCAGGAGGGAGGCTTTCTTCAGAGCCAGACCACCAAGAGGCATGAAGATGGCACACTTCACGTAAACCGAAGCAAGTTCACCACCTGTGATGCCGAGGAGCCTCACTTCTACCTTGCACTGCCAAGGGCCAAGGTCTACCCGGGCGAGAAGATTGTCTCAGGCCCTGCTTATATGGTGGTGGCTGACATCCCGCTTCCTCTCATTCTGCCATTTGGATTCTTTCCGGTACAGCAGAAGAGATCCTCCGGAATAGTGATGCCCAAGTACAGACAGGAGGCACGCAGGGGATATTTCCTGTCCAACGGCGGCTACTACTTCGCCCTCAGCGACTATTTCGACCTGAAGCTGACGGGAACCATATATACCAACGGAACATGGCTTGCCGATGCAGGCACCTCATACAGGCTCAGATACCGGTTCTCCGGGTCATTCGCCTTCAGCTATGCCAATAATATCACCAGCTACAAGGGACTGCCAGATTATGGCAAGACAACAAACTACAGCATCAGATGGTCACACTCACAGGACGCAAAAGCAAGTCCCGGTTCACGATTCTCTGCCAGCGTCAACATGAGCTCCAGCGGGTATGACAAGAACAACAGTTATAACGTTGCCGACCATGTCACTACCACAAGGCAGTCGAGCGTCAGCTATTCAAGGAACTGGGCAGGGACGCCCTTCAGTTTCTCAACAAGTGTTAACCAGTCACAGAACGTTCAGAACAAGACGATGATGCTGAACCTCCCCAAAGCCAGCTTCAACGTAGCGCGCATATACCCTCTCAAGCCCAAAAAGCTTGTGGGCAAGTCGAGATGGTATCATGATCTTACCACCCAGTACACAGCAACACTGGATAACAAGATCGACACATATGACAGCCTCTTGTTCACCAGCGCCATGTGGAAGAGCATGAAGAACGGCTTTAAGCATGAGGTGCCTTTAAGCTTGCAGATAAGACCATTCAATAATTTTTCCATCTCTCCCTCTCTCCGTTACACTGGGGTGCTCTACACGCAGCAGATAGAGAAGAGATGGGACCCTGACTACTACGACGAATCAAAGGGAAAGGTCATACCCTCAGTCTTAAATGACACCATAAGAGGCCTGACCTACGGACAGGCCCTCGTTCCATCAATCAGCGCCTCATTCAACCCGTCGGTTTACGGGACATTTCAGTTTACCAAAAAAGGCTCACGGGTGGAATCAATAAGGCATGTGATGAAGCCTTCAGTCGGGTTCTCCTTTTCACCCGAATCCGAAAAGCTTTCGAGCGACATGTACAAGACGGTGCAGTACGATACTCTTGGTAAAACGCGCGAATATTCCATATATGAAGGAAGCATCTTCGGCACTCCCTCGTCAGGAATGCGCTCAGGATCAGTGACATTTGGATTATCCAATATAGTCGAGGCCAAGGTGTATGCAAAAAATGACACCACCGGCAAGCCAAAAAAGATCAAACTCATAGAGAGCCTCTCCCTCAATACCTCCTATAACATTTTTTCCGACTCGCTGAACTGGTCGCCCGTGAACATGTCCTTTCGCACCACTCTTGCCCAGAACATCAATATTCAGGCCAGCAGTACTTTCAATCTCTATGGCTTAAGTGAAGCAGGTACTTCTGTAAGGCACCTTGCTTTCACCCAGGGGCAGGGACTGGCCAGGATGACGAACCTGAACGCCAGCCTTGACCTCGACCTGGGGCGGCTGCTGACCAGGAAGGAGACCGGCACACAGCAACAATCGCAGGGAAACACAGGCCAACCTCGAGAAGGCAGACCTGAAGGTGAACCTGGTGCCGCCCAGAAGAGTAACCTGCCTCTGGCGACCAGTAACCTTGATGAGTTCGGATATGTGAAGTTTGATCTCCCCTGGTCGCTCAGGATGGCTTACAACTTCAATTACAGCAAGCCCGGACTGAGGACGAACATAACGCAGACACTGACTCTCTCAGGCGATGTCAGGCTGACGCCCAAGACAGCCGTGACCTACAACACCGGTTATGACTTCAAACAGAACGAGATTACCATGACCAGGGTCGGCATCTCCCGCGACCTTCACTGCTGGGAGATGAGCTTCTCATGGATACCCACAGGGTATATGAAAAGCTGGAACTTCACCATCAGAGCCAAGGCAAGCATGTTACAGGATCTAAAATACGAAAGACGCAAGGATTACCATGAGAATTACTAACGAAATAAAAAGATCAGGAATGAAAAGGATTATCAGCACAACAGCCGCACCGGGAGCCATCGGCCCCTACAGCCAGGCCGTGGAAGCCAACGGAACGCTTTACATCTCCGGCCAGGTGGCTATCGATCCGGCCACAGGCAAGCTCGTTGAGGGAGGCATAACCGAACAGACCACACAGGCACTGAAGAACATAAAGGCTATCCTGCTTGCCGCCGGATATTCGCTCACTGATGTGGTGAAGTCGACCTGCCTCCTCTCTGATATGTCAGACTTCAAGGCCATGAACGAAGTCTATGCTCAATTCTACACCTCCGATCAGCCGGCCAGGGCAGCCTTTGCCGTTAAGGGTCTGCCGCTGGGGGCCCTTATAGAGATCGAGACCGTAGCCTGTAAAGGCGGGTCTGAGACCCGCCTTTACGTATAATATCAACAAGATCAGCGATTATTCTGCTATGACCTCGAATTCCAGATCTACCCTGACATCGCGGTGCAGCTTGACTACAGCCTTGTAGCTGCCGACTTCCTTGATGGCATCCTCACCGAGGGTGATGTTCTTGCGGTCAATCTCAAATCCTTTTTCAGTAAGGGCTTCAGCAAGCTGAATGGTATTTACCGAACCAAAGATCTTTCCCGCCGAGCTTACCTTGGCACCAATCACCAGCTTTAATGCTGCAAGTTTAGTCGCCAGCTTCTCAGCTTCGTTCCTTATCTTTTCCTCCTTGTGAGCCCTCTGCTTCAGGTTCTCATTGTGCACCTTGACGGCAGAGTCTGTAGCCTGAATGGCGTAACCCTTGGGAATGAGGTAGTTCCTGGCATACCCGGTCTTAACGGTAAGAATATCGTTCTTCAGACCGAGATTTTCCATATCCTGCGTGAGAATAATTTTCATGTCTCTTCCTCCTTTACTTTAAAAGATCAGCAACATAGGGAAGTATGGCAAGGTGACGAGCACGCTTGATGGCTTTGGACACTCTCCTCTGATACTTGAGTGATGTGCCGGTGATACGGCGCGGAAGGATCTTGCCCTGCTCATTGAGAAACTTCTTGAGGAACTCGGGATCCTTGTAGTC
>JBHEOU010000018.1:14802-15089 GCA_046260645.1 Bacteroidales bacterium
TATTTCTTCTTTTTGATCTCTACCGTAGGCGGTGTCAGGTATCTTATTTCTGAATTGTTCTGTGCCATGATTACTCCTCCCTGACTTTTTCGGTTTCTCTCATTCTTCTCTTCTTTTCAGCATACTCAACAGCATGCTTGTCCATACGGAAGGTCAGGAAACGGATGATCCTCTCATCTCTCCTGTACTGCACTTCTAATTTATCTACCAACTCGCCAGGCCCACTGAACTCGACCAGGTAATAAAAACCTGTCGACTTCTTCTGGATGGGATAAGCGAGTTTCTTC
>JBHEOU010000180.1:0-3825 GCA_046260645.1 Bacteroidales bacterium
ATGCCTGACACCTTCCTCTCCGACGCCATCAAAAGCTTAGACGCGGACATCGGTAATGCCGATTCGCTTACAGGCCTGATGAATGATGCTTACAGCAAGATTGACGAACACCTGCGGCTCGAGGGCAGTGAGGGCACCCTGGGGCTGATGCTCATGGGAGGATGGATTGAGGCGATGTACCTCGCAACACAGCTGGCCTATGATCCAGATAATCCTGATCCACAGGTAGTTGGAAAAATAGCCGAGCAGAAGTACTCGCTCATCTCGCTGCTGAGCTTCATGAAGAACTATTACGATGACCCGATGGTAGTCTTCTACACCAAGAAACTGAAGTACCTCAATCGCTGGTTTGATACATTCGAGATCTATTATCAGCCTGGTGATGTCAGCATTGACACTCTCAGGCAGGTCATCACCACCACCGGTACGGAGATGACCGTCACCGTGGGGACGCTGAATGAGATACGCGATTATGTGGCGAGGCTCCGGGCCGAGATCACTGCTGTCTGAATAAGAGTAATGTGGTGAAGCTCCGGGCCGGAATCACTGATGTCTGAATTATGCGGAGAGGCTCCGTGCCGGGACCAATGCTGTCTTAACAACATTATGTGTCGGGGATCCGGCCGCCAGGAATGCCTGAACAACCTGAAAAAAATATATCATGAACCGTCGTCTTCTCCTTGCTGCGGCTGTCTTTGCCGTCATTGCACTTATCTCCCTCATTGCCGTCTCATGCGGAAAAGGTAAACAGCCCGCCGGCAGTGATGCCGTCTCCTCCGCCGTCACCGTCATCGACAAGGGTTTTAGCAGGTTCATTGCTGCCTATACCACCGGAGTGGTGCCTGCCGCGGGTAGCATACAGGTGGTCTTCACCCCGGAGTTTACTGCCACGGCAGACCGCAGCCGCACCCAGGGCCTCTTCTCGTTCAGCCCGGCAATAAAGGGAACAGCCGAATGGGCCGATGACGTCACATTGGTCTTCATGCCCTCCAGACCGCTGTCGCCCGGCACCTCATACCAGGGCACCCTCGACCTCAGCAAGCTGGGGCAGGTGGAAGAGCGTTTCCGCTTCTTCCCGCTCCTCTTCCGCACCGTTGAAAAGAACTTCACCGTCAGCGTCAACCCGGTGACTGTTGATCTTCCTGACGGGAACACCTACACTCTCACCGGCACGGTAGTGACCTCCGACCATATAGACAAGGGTGAGGTCGAAAAGTACCTTACCGCCCGCGTCGGTAAGCGCGACGAGAAGATTGTCTGGGACCATGACAACAAGAACATCCACACTTTTTCCATCGAAAAGATACGCAGAGCGAAGGAGGAGAGTAAGCTCACCGTAGCCTGGAACGGCACTGCATTCGGGATGAAGACAAAGGGAGAGCAGATCGTCGCCATCCCCGCCGAGGGGGTCTTCTCCGTCACTGACATAAAGATCAACACAGGCGACAGCAAGAGCCTGGAGATCTTCTTCTCTGACCTGCTCGATGCAGGCAGTGAGCTTGAAGGGATGATCACCCTCACCCCTTCACATCCGGTCTCAGTCAGTGCTGATGGCAACAGGCTGCTGGTCATCCCGGGCGACAACATCGTGGGCGCTGTGGAGGTGACCGTTGACGGCTCGATCCGCAACAGCCGCGGCCAACGGCTTGGCGAGGCGGTGAAGAGAAGCATCAACTTCACGCCTGTGGAGCCGGGCATCCAGTCAGTGGGCCGCGGGGTAATCATGCCCTCGTCGGGCAATCTCATCTTCCCCTTCCTGGCAGCCAACCTCAGCGCCGTCGACCTCACCATCATCAAGGTTTTTGAGAACAACCTCCCATATTTCCTTCAGCAGAACAGCATGGGCGAGGCGAATGACTACGAGAGCAACATAAGGCAGTTCGGGAGGCCCGTCTATCGCGGGCGTGTAGACCTCACCGGCAGCGCCGGCTTCGACCCCAACAAATACAACCTCTTCACCATCGACCTTGCCAATTATATTGAGCCGGAACAGGGCATCCTCTACCGCATTGAGCTGGGCATGCGCCCCTCCTATTCGCTTTACCCCTGCGCCGATGAGCGTAAGCCCTCAAAATACGAGGAGATGCTTGAGCTGGCCGACCTCGACCGCCGGTGGGAGGGCTCTGATGACTACTACTCACTCTCTGAAGAGGGGCTCTTCTACGAGTATGCATATAACTGGCGCGAGAACAAAAACCCCTGCAGTGATGCGTATTACAGCCCGAACAAGAAGCTTGTCAGCAACATCCTCGCTTCTGACCTCGGGATCATTGCCAAGAGCGGCAGTGACAACAACCTCCGTGTCTTCGTCAGGAACCTGCAGACGGCTGAGCCCCTGGAGGGAGCCACGGCCGAGATCTACGACTACCAGATGCAGCTGATGGGCACCGTCACAACCGACAGGGCCGGAATTGCTGCGTTAGCATGCCCCCGGAAACCTTTCCTGGTGATAGCCCGCAAGGAAAAGAACCGCAACTACCTGTCGCTGAAAGACGGGGCGGCGCTCTCAATGAGCTCATTCGACGTCTCCGGGGAGTCTCCGCAGGACGGCATCAGGGCGTTTCTCTTCACCGAACGCGATGTCAGGCGCCCGGGCGACTCCATCTTCGTGGGAGTGATAGTGCGCGACGCGGGCAGCGGCCTTCCTGCCGGCCACCCCGTGCACTACGAGCTATACAACACCAAGGGGCAGAGGGTGGACCAGCAGGTCACCACGCTGAATGACAAGGGATTCCTCACTTTTGCGTCTGTCACCTCTGACGATGCCGAGACGGGTAACTACCGGGCACAGGTGCGTATCGGCGCAGCCACCTTTACCCGTATCATCAAGGTAGAGACCGTCAAGCCTAACAGGCTAAAGATCAAGCTTGACTTTCCGGACGCTGTTGCCGGCGGAGAAAGTAAGGCCCTGCGCGGTGACATGAAGGTCACGTGGCTGAACGGCACCACGGCCCGCGACATGAAGTCGACCGTTGATCTGCTTTTGAAGCCCGTGAAGACTACTTTTGACAAGTACGGGCAGTACAACTTTGATGACCCGGCCGCACAGTTCTTTTTCGAGAGTCAGACCATCTTCGACGGAAAAATCAACAGCTCGGGCGAGGCTGTGGTCTCGTTCACTCCTGACGATGAGATGCCGGCCCCCGGGATGCTCAGCGCCGTCTTCACCACCAGGGTGTTTGAGAAGGGCGGCGACGCCAGCATCAACCAGACTGTCGTTCCCTATGCGCCATACCCGGCCTTTGTGGGGATGAACATCCCCGCCCTGGGAGCCACCGGGCGTATTTTGTTCACCGACCGTCCCAACGAGGTGCGGGTGGTCACCGTCGATAAAAGCGGCAAGCCCCTGCGCAGCGAGGTGGAGATAAACGTCTACAAGCTCGACTACCGCTGGTGGTGGGAGTCGGACGACGAGTACCTCGGGTCATACATCACACGCGGCCGCAACAACAACATTTTTTCCGAAAAGATCACAACCACCGGCGGAGAGGGAAAGATATCATTCAGCGTAGACAAGCAGCAGTGGGGGCGTTACCTGGTGCGGGCAACATTGCCCTCGGGTCACTCCACGGGAATGATAGTGCTGGTCGACTGGCCGTGGGACTACGGCATGAAGGCCGGAGGCAACGACGGCGCCAGCCTGCTGCAGCTTAACACTGACAAGGACAAGTACAGCGTGGGTGATGAGATAAGCCTCACCTTCCCCGCCCCGGAGAACGGCAGGGCTATCATCACCATTGAGAACAGCACCGGGCTGCTTGACATAAAGGAGATTACAACACGGGCCGGCAACACCGAGGTGAAGGTCAAAGCCACCAGTGCCAT
>JBHEOU010000181.1:0-3809 GCA_046260645.1 Bacteroidales bacterium
CCTATATGGCATGAGTTGCATCCGCAGTAGAAGCATATCCTTTTGCAGAAGGGGATATGGATATATATGGCGATATTTTCAGGTTGTCTGCCGTTTGAATCGCGTACCATCTCAATGAAGTCGCTCTGCGAAAAAGCTGTCTGGAAATGGTTGGCGGGCGGATAGCTCGTGTACCTGGGTACCGGAACGTTATACTTATTGAGCAGGGCTTCAGTTATTTTCATCAGGTCTCTTTTTGGGCAATGCGTAAACGAGTACAACCATTGCAGTTAAACTGCTGAGGTGCGTGATCACAATCTGTACGGTGAAGTCGGTTCCCTCACGCCCCTTTCGGACAAGGTCCATGGAGGTGGTGTAGATGGCAACGGTAGACACTCCGTAGGAGCCCCATAAGAGTGCTATGCCGACATATATCGCAGAGACCGGGGGAACAGAGAAACTCATTATCCAGAACCAGGTGGCGGCTGCCAGGCTTACTGTCAAAAACAGGTACATCGAGAGTCTCCTGCCAACCTTTTTGATGATCCATCCACCGGCAAAGGCTGACAGTGCTGCCACAGAAGTGCCAAAGATACCAGACATCAATCCTATCTGCTTTACATTGTATCCCAGGTCGACCAGATATGGCTTAAGCAGTGTCAGGATTCCTATTATCCCCGAATAGTAGAACACGAGGATCAGCACCCTCTTATGTTTCCCTTTTTCGGCGAAGAAGCGCCAGATCTCGGCGAGTGTGATCCGTGCTTTAGGGTTGACATCGTAAGCCACCGGCCTGCGGTAGGCAAGCATCGGTGCTATGGCGAAGACCACAAAAACAGCCAGCAGCACCAGGAGGTTTGTCCATCCGAAATAATGGTATGCGATAAGCAGTACGCCGGTACCGAAGAGAGTGCCAACAAAGCTTCCGGCAGACTGCATGCTGTTGCCAACGCTTCTCTCGGAGGGCTCCAGAAGGCGGATGGCAAATATATCGACGGCTATATCCTGGGTGGCGGATGCGATGAACGCCACTACCATCAGGACAATAATCAGTTTAAAGTCAGTCTGAAGATCAAACAGCCCTATGGACAGGATCACAACAGCATAAAAAAGCTCCGAGACAATGATTGTGATCCTGGAGTGTCTCGCAGACTTTGAGATGTTGTCTATGAACGGGGCCCAGAGAAATTTCAATATCCATGGCAGTTTAATCAGTTGAAGTAACCCGATGGATTCGAGTGAATAATTCTCCTGTCTCATGATCACAGGTATCACCGTTGAGAAGAAACTCATCGGGATAGACTGCGCGATGTACAGGCTGAACAGTACCGGGAACTTGGTCCAGGTTTTTTCTCCCACCGCTTAAAACTTTAATGACAGGTTGATGCCGACCTGGGCAGGCTTTCCCGGTTGCATATATTTGTTTCCAAGCGCCTCGAAATAGAAGGAAGAGTATTCCGCGTTCAGAATGTTCCTGCTCCAGATATCAAACTGGAGTGAACCCTTAGTAAATGACACCTTGCCGTCAACCAGACCATAGAATGTCTGCTCATTTGAATTTTCCTCGTCCCAGAAGATCTCACCATTGCCCCTGTAGAGGAGATTCACCCTTATGTTATCAACCAGCCTGGAATTTTTGATGCTGAAGCTTTTGGCGGCATTCACGGCAAGGGTATGGCGGGGGACATAAGGCAGGAAATTCCCGTTATAGTTAAGTTCAGTATTTACAATATTTGAAAGGAATGTGGCATGTGTATATCCGTATGAAATATTGAACTCATAGCCTTTATTCAGTGAGGCTCTTACGGATATCTCCGCTCCCTTGCTGACGGAGTGGCCTGCATTCTTCAACATCGAACCTCTGCCGCTTGGTACGGTCTGGTAGATCTGCTGGTTCTTCCAGTCGATATAGAACAGGGCGAGATCAGCATACAGCAAATTATTTACCAGCGGGGTTTTGACGCCGATCTCGTAGTTCCAGCTGAACTCAGGATCGAAGGTCAGGTCTTCCGGACGTTCGAAGGTTGAGTTGAAGCCCCCGGTTTTATATCCCCGGGCAATAACCGCATAGATGCTGTGCCTGTTGATATTATATGTGAGCGCAAAGCGAGGAATGATTTCCAGCGACTTCAGGGCCGGGTAGACGGTGTCAGCGAGAAGGGTGTAGGTGCCGTTGAGAGTCCTGTCATACGTAAAATTCAGAAAATCCCTCTCTGAGTCGAGCCTCAGTCCCGCCGTGAGTGTGAGCCCGCGTACCAGGAAGTCGGTGTAGGTCGATTGATGGAAGAGGGCAACCCCGCTGATCTTATGATCATAGGTTTTCAGGTAGTCCATCTTTGACCTGTAGACATTCACATCAACGGCATTGTCGAATGCCTGGTGAAAAGCGTATCCCCCGAAAAGCCACCGGAATCTCTTGTCCTGTCCTGACCTGACAATTACCTCCTGAGAGATCATATTCTGCTTCTGTTCCTGTTCAATATAATAAAGCGAGTCAGGAGTAAAATCCTGGTCAATGCCCTGATGGTCATCAAGATACTGATAGGATGTTGTTGACGATATTTCAACACCGGTGCCTGAATAGTTAATCAGCAGCGCATCGGAGAACATGTTCCTGTTATAAAGGCTGCTCTGGTTGTAGTTAATATCTTCAGCCCGGCCCAGTTCTTCATTATAGATGGCATAGGGATAACCGCCCTGCCTGCTTATCTCTGCCCCGGCGATATTTTCGACAGTCAGTTGAGGTGTCAGTTCGTAAATGACCCTGTTGCGCAGCCCCCAGGAGTTCAGTTTGTCGACCTTGGTGTCTGAGTAAATGTTGGTATAGAACCCGTCATTATGCAGGTAGTTCATGGCAACCGAATATGCAAGTTTCTGGTTCGCCATGCCATAATGACCTCCGGTGACAGAGTAGGTTCCGTAGGTTCCGGCTGACAGTCTGATGGTCGATCCGTTATAATCAAGAGGTGAGGTTGTGATGATGTTTACGATCCCGCCCATGGTATTCCTTCCGAAGAGGGTTCCCTGCGGACCGCGGAGGACCTCAATCCGTTTTATATCGAAAAAATCGAAGTTGAAGGATGCCTTTTCAAAGTATGGGACATGATCAACATACAATCCCACAGACGGTGAATTAATTCTGGAACCTATCCCCCTGATGTAGACGGGAGATGTGAGCTTTGAGCCATAGTCAGGCATGAAGAAGTTAGGTATAGCTGCAGTAGCATCCTTGAGCGATTTTATCTCATTATCCGATATGAGAGTCTCGCTGATGACCGATACTGATGCCGGGAGGCTCCTGTAGGTCAGATTATCCTTTGAGGCTTTTATTACGATCTCACTGAGTTCACCGACAAGATATACGCTTGTGTCAGGTTCAACCGTACTTTTCTGGGCATTCAGGCTGATGGTTACTCCGGTAAGGAGCAATATGGCATGGAAGTATAGTTTCATTTCTTTAAGGATCAGTATTATTTATAACAAACCGATAAGCGGAGAAGGTTCTCCGCATCAGGATCAGTGGTCTTTAAAGCGGGACTACTGTAATCCTGTAAATACTATGCCTTTGCTGTAACAGGAGGGGGGCGGGCGAAGCAGGGGAGAAGATGAGTATCAGGAACGATATCTTCCCCGGGAATTTTGATTACCAGGCAAACATACCGATAAACATTCAGCAAGTCAGCATTTCTGCCCGGGCAGGCATCTGTGCTGTCATCCGTTAAGTTGCTGAAAATGGGAGCCGCACTGTTTAAAAAAGATTCCCCTGGTTCAATGAGTATGTGCACTTCGGGGTTACCTGCCTTGTCGTCGCCGGTTGTTTTATTGAGTGC
>JBHEOU010000182.1:0-3798 GCA_046260645.1 Bacteroidales bacterium
CCTCCAGGTCGATACCCCTGGGTACACTTTTTGCCACGCTGACCGGCCTTGTGGTATACGTTTTTGTAATATATAAGTTGTCGGTCTCGGCCTCAGTGGAAGAGATGCTTGAGAACCAGCTTATAATGGGCAGGATAGCCATAGGAGGTGCGATAATCATACCGCTGGGACTGGCAGCCGCCACCCTCTCATCGGCACTGGGATCGGTCATGGTGGCTCCACGGACCCTGCAGGCACTGGCAATGGACACCTCCTTCCCCTCCATGAGGCTCAACAGATGGCTGGCGACAGCCCGGAACAATGACGGGGAACCGGTGAATGCCACACTGTTAACAATGTTGATCGCAATCATATTTGTTGCCCTTGGAAGCGTCAACGCCGTGGCTGAGGTGATTTCAATGTTTTTTCTGGTGACATATGGTTCCCTCTGCCTGATCTCGTTCCTGAATCACTTTGGCTCCTCACCTTCATACAGACCCTCATTCAGGTCGAGATGGTATTTCTCTCTCACGGGCTTTGTGGTTTCGGTGCTGGTGATGTTCAGGATCAATACGCTCTATGCAATCACGGCATTATTACTGATCGTAATTGTCTACCTGTATGTAAATCACTACCACAAGAACCGGCAGGGACTTGAGGCCCTTCTTGCCAACGTGCTTTTTAAGGTAAACAGGAACCTGCAGGTCTTCCTTCAGAAATCGGAGAGCAGGAAGAAACAGAAGGAATGGAGGCCGGGTGTCATTTGTATCTCCAAGGATTCCTTCAGGAGAGAGAGGGCTTTCAAGCTTCTCAACTGGCTCTCATACCGCTACGGTTTCGGCACCTACCTGCACAGGATAGAAGGCTTTTACTCAAAGGTCACAAGCAGGCAGGCCGGGGAGGAACTGGCGCGACTGATAGAGGTCTACGAGACCTCGCACAATCATGTATATGTTGACACAATCATCTCACCCTCATACACCTCAGCCATCGTACAGGCAATACAGGTGCCGGGCATCTCGGGGATGGAGAACAATATGGTTGTCTTCGAGTACGACAAGGATAACCCGGAAAATTTGGGCGAGATCATTGAAAACATACGGCTTATCAGGGCCGGCAACTTCGATATCTGCCTCCTTGCCTCAGCAGGCAAAGAGATGATATACAGCAAGGGGATACATGTCTGGATCGACTTCAACGAGCCTGAGAATGCAAGCCTTCTGATACTTCTCAGTTTTATCATCTCCGGTCATCCCGACTGGCGGAAGTCATTTATAAAGGTCTTCAGTACCTGCAAACCCGGCCAGTATGTGGAGACGAGCCGGGAACTCTCAGATCTGATCACCTCAGGCAGGCTACCGATAACGGAAAAGAATGTGGAGATACTGGAGATTGCGAAGGACCGCACGGTCCGGAGCCTCATAAATGAAAGGTCATCCACGGCAGCCCTTGTCATGACCGGCTTCTGGCCTGAAGCCCTTAAACACAACGGCGAGGCTGTGCTGAACGGCTATGACGAGGTTGGAACTGTCCTTTTCGTGAACTCACAGCTGCAAAAGGAGATCTTATGAAAAAAAGGCTGTCACCGGAGGGGTAACAGCCTTTTCATGGGATCATAATGACCCTTTATATCAGTTTAGTCCTTTATTTCTGAGCAGCGGTTCAATCTCCGGTTCACGGCCGCGGAAATTAAGGTACATCTGTTCGGCATCCATTGTTCCCATCTTCTCAAGGATGTTCTTCCTGAAAGATGTTGCCGTAGCCTGGTCAAAAATGCCCTTCTCCTTGAATGCCTCAAAGGCGTCATGGTCAAGCACTGCCGCCCAAGTGTAAACATAGTAACCTGCATCATAGCCGTCTATGATATGGAGGAAGTAGGTACTGCGGTATCTGGGTTCTATCTCAGGTATCAGCCCTATCTTTTTCATTGTCTCCTTCTCAAATTTCTGCACGTCGATACTTACAGGTGCCTCCAGCGAATAGTAGGCCATATCAAGAAGTGATGCCGCCATTACCTCAACGTTGTCAAAACCCGTGTTGAAGTAGCTGCTGTTCTTTATCTTTTCGACAAGCGCCGGGGGGATCACCTCGCCTGTCTCATAGTGCCGTGCATACATGGCCAGCACCTCGGGCCGGGTAGCCCAATGCTCCATTATCTGTGAAGGCAGCTCCACAATGTCCCATGCTGTGTTGGTTGAGGCATACGTGTTGTCCGAGAAGAGTGCCTGCAGGCCGTGACCGAACTCATGGAAGAGGGTGAGCACGTCATCCATGCTCAGCAGTGCCGGTTTGCCACCTGCGGGCGGGGTGAAGTTGCCTACTATGGTAACGACGGGAGTTATCTCCTTGCCGTCAATCACCCTGTGATCACGATAGCCGCCGCACCAGGCTCCCTGGCGCTTGCTTTCACGGGGATAGAAATCCATGTAAAGAACCCCTACATGGCTGCCATCAGCCTCCCTGACCTCGAAGGCCTGAGCATCAGGATGAGGCAGGGGGATATTTTCAATGCGCGTAAAGGTGATGCCATAGAGCTCATTGGACACGGCGAACACTCCGTCACGGGTGTTGTCAAGACTAAAATAGGGTCTGAGTTCGGTATCGTCAAGATCATATTTGGCCTTGCGCAGCTTCTCGGCATAATACCACCAGTCGTGCGGCGCGAGTTTAAAGGTTCCGCCTTCAGCATCAATGATCTTCTGCATCTCATCACGTTCACGGCTGGCAACAGGTATTGCCCTATCAAGCAGGTTGTTGAGCAGGTTGAGAACGTTGTCAGGGGTCTTTGCCATCCGTGTCTCGAGAACAATGTCAGCGTGAGTATCATAACCAAGCAGCTGTGCCCTGTCGGCCCTTAGCCTGACGATATCGGCAAGCACCTTGTTGTTGTCATATTCATTGCCGTTGTTACAGCGATTGAGATAGGCATCATACAGTTTCTTGCGCAGGTCGCGATTCTCAGCATACTGAAGGAAGGGAATCATGCTGGGTTTCTGCGTCGTGAAAATCCACTTTCCTTCCATTCCGTCAGCCTTTGCAAGCTCTTCTGCATTGGCGATGACACCCGGGGGAAGGCCTTTCAGGTCAGCCTCGTTGTCAATGACAAGCTTGAAGCCATTTGTCTCGGCGAGCACGTTCTGGCTGAACCTTACAATCAAAACCGAAAGCTCCTGGTTCAGCTTCTTCAGTTTCTCCTGGTCCTTACCCTCCAGCAGTGCACCGTTACGGACGAAGCTCTTGTAGAGATTATCCAGCAGGAAGAGCTCCTCCTCATTAAGCTGTTCAGCTTCCCTGTTTTCATATACGGTCTTTATCTTCTGAAAAAGTGCGGCATTGAGCAGTATCTCATCATTGAAGGCTGACAATTTGGGGGCTATCTCCATCTGGAGGCTCTCAAGAGTGTCATTGGTATTTGCACTGGTCTGCGAGTAGAATACATAGGCCACCTTATTAAGAAGCTGACCGCCACGGTCATATGGCACAATAGTGTTGGCAAATGTCGGAGTCTCCTCTGTGGCAGTAATTGCTGCCATTTCAGCTCTGGCAAGGGTTATTCCGGAGTCAATGGCAGGAAGATAATGATCATTCTGTATCTGATCAAACGGAGGAACACCAAAAGGTGTCTTCCACTCTGTAAAGAATGGATTGCCCTGCTCCTTCTGCCTGGTGGTGCATGATACGACTGCCATCAGAAGTGCAGCCGCAAGTAGAAAAGTCTTTCTCATGTTATTATTTTTATTTTAAAATTAGCAATTTCAACGAGACTGCAAATATAATTTTTTTATGAAAGATTTTCTTTGACAACCCTTATATAAGCAG
>JBHEOU010000183.1:0-3796 GCA_046260645.1 Bacteroidales bacterium
ACTATACCCATGGCTATCCTGCTGGTCCTTAATCTGATGAACATATTTCCAAAGTATCTACATCTCTTTTGCGGCATTGCTGTCTGGTATTTTTTTCTACAGTCAGGCATTCACCCCACCATTGCAGGCGTGTTGCTGGCCTTCACTGTACCCCTCAGACAGAAGACTGACGTGAAGACATTCACCCTTAAGCTATGTGAGATTTCGGATGAGTTCAAGCAATCTGCCACGGTACATGCACCCCTTTTGACCTCCGATCAGATTGAGCAGATTGACGAAATTGAGGAGTGGGTTGAGAATGTACAGTCGCCATTGCAGCATATTGAGCATGTGCTGCAGAGCTGGGTAGCATATCTTGTAATGCCTCTCTTTGCCTTTTTCAATGCAGGAGTCACCTTCACTGCGGGAATGCAGCCTGATATGCCCCTCATAACCAATCTGACCATCAGTCTCTTCCTTGGCAAGACAGTGGGTATTACGTTGTTCTCGTACATCGGTATCAGGTTGAAGTTTGCCGGACTGCCTTACAATGTATCATTCGGACAGATTATCGGCATTGCCATGCTTGCAGGAGTGGGCTTTACGATGTCAATGTTTATAGCAAACCTTGCCTTTGCCGATGCCTACATATCGATGGATTCGGCCAGGATAGGGATCCTTGCCGGATCACTTGTGTCAGGTGCGGCCGGATACCTTATGCTGAGATTTTGCCGTCAAGGGAACGATCATATATCTGACAGGTGAAGGGTTTGCATGATAACCACAGTGATCTTTATTTCATAGCGCTCATCCCGCACAGGTCATTGCGTGAAGAAATCAGGGAGATAAAGGAGAGAGTGCATGATGATTTCGGTGCCGGTCATGCACTTAAATCACCTGCTCACATAACCCTCCAGATCCCTTTCAAGCGCATTTCTACTGATGAATCCAGGCTGGCAGAAGCACTGCGCAGGTTTGCCGCCAGTGAGCATCCGTTTACTGTTTATCTTAACGGGTACGGCGCGTTTGCCCCAAGGGTAATTATCATAAAAATTGTTGAACACGGACCGGTTGCAGAACTGCATTCGCGTCTGAAGAAAGTGCTGCTTGAAGATCTCCATTTCCATCAGGACGAGGTCATGAAGTCTGTTCAGCCACATATAACCGTGGCGACGAGGGATCTGACAGAAGCCGCGTTCAGCGAAGCCTGGACGGCATTTAAGGAGGAGGAATTCAGCGCTTCATTCGACGCAGAGAGCATCTTTCTTCTGAAGCATAACGGTAGGAGCTGGGATATCTTGGAGGAATTTCCGTTCAGGGACAATGGATAGAAGGAGGTTTATATCCGGAGGAGCCCTTGCTGCAGCAGGCTAGATTTCAGCAGGCAGGTATACTTTGCATGCAGAAGCCCTGCATGGTGAAAGCGCAGTCAGGAGCAGATCAGGAATATATGAGCTTTTCAGGACCCCGGAGGGGAGATACAGGCCGTTCGTCAGATGGTGGTGGAACGGCAACAAGGTGGAGCCCGGCGAACTGGTGAGGGAGCTTCGGCTGCTCAAGGCAGCAGGGATAGGAGGCGTGGAGATCAACCCGGTACAGTTCCCTTCACGATTTGATGGTGATGACCCCGGTATTCCGTCACTAACATGGCTTAGCGATGAGTGGACAGGGGTGCTCCGTGTTGTATTTGACGAGGCGAAATCGCTAGGGATGACCTGTGACCTGATTGTCGGATCAGGGTGGCCCTTCGGGTCAGAGGATCTCAGGGAGGAGGAGCGGTCACGGATTGTGGTTGTGGCCGTTAAAATGCTCTCCGGCCCTCTTGACTTTTCCATCTCACGCGATGAGATCCTTGCCGAGGCTGACCCTGCCGTCAGTTCACCATGGGCCGGGCGCACCAGCAGGCTGCTCTCACTGTCACTGGTACCGGACCCTTTGCCGGGCGCCGGTCAGATAACCGATCACTCCGACAGAGCAGACAGTGAATATATCAATCTCTTGATACCGGAGGGCAGCCATGCCCTGTATGCACTCGTTGAGATCACCGGCTTCATGGAGGTCATCAACGGCTCTCCCGGAGCCAGCGGGCCCGTGCTCGATCATTTCAACAAAGCGGCAGTACAGAGGTATCTTAAGCGCATGTCAGGGACAATCGAAGCTGGCACGGGCCCGCTCTCGCAACACCTTCGCGCGCTCTTCACCGACAGCATGGAGCTTGAGGGAGCCAACTGGACCGCTGACATGAGAAGCGAGTTTATAAGCAGAAGGGGTTATGATATCTTCCCGTTCCTTCCTATGGTGCTGTTCCGCACCGGGGCAATGGGCAATGTTACTGACCGGGGTTACGGAGTCTCCCTTGGTCAGGACTTTGAGGAGACGGTCAGACGGATGAGGTATGATTTCGAGACTACAAAGGCAGAGCTGCTGGAAGAGAGGTTTCTCAGGACCTTTGCCGGATGGTGCAGTGTTCTTGGTGTCAGATCGCGGATGCAGGCATACGGGCGCGGTTTCTTCCCGCTGGAGAGCAGCATGGCCATTGACATACCCGAGGGAGAGTCATGGACCATGAACTGGCTTAAGCACCGCATAGGAGAGGAGATGCCTGAAACCGATTACCGAAGGGGCAGAGCCTATACCATGATTAACAAATATGTCTCCTCCGCGGCTCATCTCAGCGGAAAACGATTGGTAAGCTGCGAGGAGATGACTGACACATACACTGTCTTCAACACTTCGCTTGAGAACCTGAAGATCGGGAGCGACCAGAGTATAATCTCGGGCATAACCCATTCCATTTTTCACGGGTTCAATTATTCACCACCGGAGGCTCCGTACCCCGGCTGGATAAGATATGGTGCCTGGTACAATGAGAAGAATAACTGGTGGCCCCATCTGCCACTTCTTAATGAATACAAGGGGCGGTTATCAGCCTTGCTGCAGAATTGCGACATGTTTGCAGACATAGCAATTCTGCCACCTACAGCTGATATGTGGAGCCTCATAGGCATGCAGAATGAACCTTTTCCTTCGGTGTTGCACGCCGATTACCTTTCCCTGGTCTGGGAAGCCATTGTCAAAAACGGCGGGGGTTGCGACTACGTCTCAGAACGGATTCTGGGTGAGGCGAAGATTGAAAGAGGTTATATTCACTACGGCACGAGAAAGTACCACACACTCTTTCTGGTTCAGGTCGAAAGTCTTAACCCTGAAACTGCCCGCAAGCTTCTTCAGTTCGTACGGTCAGGAGGCAGGGTCTTTTGCATCGAAACCTTTCCGTCAAAATCTGCCGGCTGGCTAAATCACCAGAACCGCGACAGGGAAACAGCGGTCATAATTCATAAGTTGAAAGCATATCCGCACAGGTTCATATTGCTCAAAAAGCCTGAAAATGACTTTATAGGGTGGTATAGGACAGTGCAGGAACGGTACCGGATATTACCTTATCTCACGATTGAGAATCCGGACCCCTTTGTGATGCAGACCAGGCACTGTGCTGATGACGGGTCGGAGTACATCTTCATCATCAACTCTCACCTGCATGATTCCCATAAGACAAGGGTAGTATTTTCAGCTGATGTTTCACGCAGAAAGAGTTGTTCAGTCTGGGATCCGGAGAGTGGCAGGCGCCTGAGGGCGAACCCTGACCCGGATGGAGGTATCAGCCTTGACCTCGGTCCGGCCGAATCAATCCTTTTCGTTTTTGACCATGAAAAAGTGACAGAGGAGTGGCACCCCCTGCCGGTGTCCGGTACAGATACCCGTTTGATCACTGACGGCTGGATGGCTGAATTCCGCCATTGCCGCGACGGTTCGGTGA
>JBHEOU010000184.1:0-3046 GCA_046260645.1 Bacteroidales bacterium
CTCATTGGCAAACTGGTCCGCGCTGCGAAGGAGACGGGCATAACTGAAATAGGCATTGCCGGAGGCGTCTCTGCCAACTCAGGGTTGAGGAGGGCCTCGGAAGCAGAGGCTGCAAAACGTAAATGGAATTTATACCTTCCTGAATTCCGTTACACCACTGACAATGCGGCAATGATCGGGGTCACCGCATATTATAAATACCTCAGGTCTGAGTTCACCGACCATAGCGTGACCCCGCTGGCGCGAATTGATTTCTGAATCCTGCCTGCATGCCTCGGCCATCATAGTCAAGGCTCCCTGCATGCCTCAGTCCTCATAAAAAGCCTCCCTGCCCGGAAAGTGAAAGCGCTGCCGTGCAATTTTCTCAGGATAAAGGAAGTATTCAATATCTGCTTCAGCACACAGTCTCCCTTCACCGTCATAGAGCCTGCACTTATACAGGCCGCTCTTTTCCTGCAGCATGACTAATTCCGCCTCAACTGTCACTTTTCCCTTGCTGATATAGACTGGCTTGAGATATCTGACGGTTAATGACGAGGTTACCCCGGAGGTGCCTGCCGTCACATAGATACACCATGCTCCGACCTCATCTAGCAGCGTGGCAATTATGCCTCCGTGCAGGACATTCACATAACCCTGGAAATGGGGCAACGGATCCCATGAGGCATACAACTTCCCGTCCTCCTCTTCAAAGGTTAGCTTTAACCCCATCGGGTTTGAAGGACTGCACCCGAAGCACTTGTACGCTTCCGCATCAAACGGATTCCTTATTTTTACTCTCCCTGACATTTTTAGATTGTTTTTTTCTCTTCTGCTGGGCCATCCAGGCACTCAGATAAAGAAGTGAGATGGCAAGATAAGATAACCCGAGGGTGAGGGTAACCACAGCCAGTGTCAGCGATGGCTCCTCCCTCGGATTGAATGCAGTCTTCATGCGGTGGCTGTAGCCGAAGACGGTCATGAAAATCACTGTGACGGCCAGCGCCAGGCCAAGGAATACGATGGTACCGTCAATAGTAGTTGTACTCTGGTAGATAGGGCTTTTTTTGAAGGTGTTGTAGGTCGTCCTCGCATACGCCTCCGCTCTCTTCCTGGCCTCCGCCTGCCTGTAATCAACCCATGCCTGGTAATTCTTTCTTGCCTCCTCTGCTGTAATGTTCCTGCCGTGAGGATGGCTGGTCAGATACTCATAGGCCTCAGTTATCCTGATGAACATCTCCGGCGCGCCATCGGAATGATTGCGGTCTGGATGAAACTCCATGGCCTTCCGTCGGTATGCCCGCCTGATCTCATCATCGGAAGCCCCCTGCCTCACCCCAAGTATTCTATAGTAATCCCAGAGATTCATTTTTGGAAAAGGTGTCACTAAATAAGAGCTTTTTTTTCACCATGGAATACCGGAGGAGGTTGTTTTTTCGTTGTTTCTTATAAATTTGCAATTTAAATTGATTCTAAATAACTCTTTTGATGGACAGCTCCCGGATTCTCTTAGCCTTTGGCCTGACCCTTTTTGCCGGACTGGCCACCGGGATAGGAGGGTTGATAGCATTCTTTGCCAAGAGAACAAAAACGACTTTTCTTGCCTTTTCGCTTGGATTCTCTGCCGGGGTGATGATCTTTATCTCATTCACTGAAATGTTGACCGAGTCAGGTGAACTGATGAGGCTATCGTACAGCAACGAGACGGCTGCATGGCTAACTTTCCTCTCATTCGTTGCCGGTATCGCACTGTCGGCTGCCATTGACAAGATCCTTCCCTCGGAGGGTAACCCTCACGAGCTGAAGAGGGTGGAACAAATGAACCCTGGAACAAGAGACCCGGACAAACCGGAGTGCAAGGGCAGGAAACAATATCGGGCCGGACACGGACCGAGAGACAGGAAACTGATGAGGATCGGGACTTTCACGGCAATAGCCATTGGTGTGCATAACTTCCCCGAGGGGATAGCCACATTCATGGCAGCTATGTCTGACGTTACCGTTGGGGTGAGTATTGCAGTGGCAGTGGCAATTCATAATATACCTGAGGGAATAGCAGTTTCAGTTCCCGTTTATTATGCCACCGGATCAAAGAGAAAAGCCCTGGCATGGTCGGTGTTGTCAGGATTTTCAGAACCCATAGGCGCAATAGCAGGCTACTTTATTCTCACATTGTTCAGCACCGATATCAGTCTAGGGTACGTTTTTGGCATGGTGGCAGGCATAATGGTCTATATTTCGTTTGACGAGCTCCTGCCGGCAGCACACAAGTACGGGAAACATCACGTTGCCATCTATGGCCTTATAAGCGGGATGATTGTCATTGGACTCAGCCTTATACTGCTGGGCTGATCATTGCATTCCATCAATGCCGGACCTCTGCCACAGCTTCCGGCACATGCCGGTGCCTGAACAGCACGGCAAAAAGTATGGCCACCACCAGGGAATAGCCTGCGAATGCAAACCATATTCCCGGCCAATCAAAGGCGCCACCCTCAAGGATGAAGTATTTGTCTATCACTATTCCGCTGATGCGGCTTCCCAGGAAGGCTCCAAAGCCGTTGGTCATCATCATGAACAGCCCCTGGGCGCTGGCCCTTATCTCCGGCGCGCTCTGCGTCTCCACGAAAAGTGATCCGGAGATATTGAAGAAGTCAAAAGCCATCCCGTAGATGATGCATGAAAGAATTATCATCCAGAGCCCTTCGGCCGGGTTACCCAGTCCGAACAGAGCAAACCGGAGAACCCAGGCAACCATGCTAATGAGCATTACCTTCTTTATCCCGAACCTCTTCAGGAAAAATGGTATCGTCAGTATGAAAAGTGTTTCGGATATCTGCGAGACTGACATGATTATGGCAGGGTACCTGACTGCAATCAGATCTTTATATGCCGGGATTTTTGCAAAATCATGAAGGAAGGTGTCGCCGTAGGCATTGGTGAGCTGTAGAGCAGCTCCCAGCAGCATGGCAAATACGAAAAACAGGGCCATCTTGGTGTTTTTGAAGAGCATGAAAGCATTCAATCCCAACTCTTCAACCAGATTCTTCTTGTGCCCTCTGGCAAG
>JBHEOU010000184.1:3056-3735 GCA_046260645.1 Bacteroidales bacterium
TGGCAAGCGGAGGGCACTTCGGGAGAGTAAAAGCATATATGCCCAGACCCAGCGATGCTGCCGCAGCCACATAAAATTGCATTGAAGAGGTCTCAAAGCCAAGCAGGCTTACAACCCATAATGCCACGATAAAACCTATAGTACCCCATACCCTGACAGGCGGATAATCCCTGATAATATCCATGCCGCTGTTCTTCATTGAGCTGTATGCAACCGTAATAGACAGTGATATGGTTGGCATGTAGAACATCATGGTCAGCAGCAATACCCAGAAGAAGGTATCAGGATTGTCAATGGCAGGTATGAGTGTGAGAAATACTGCTCCGATGATGTGGAAGATGCCGTAGAGCTTCTCGGCGTTTATCCACCTGTCGGCAATTATGCCTGCAATGGCAGGCATGAAGAGTGACGCCAGCCCCATAGTGGAAAATATGGCCCCGAAATCCGTTCCTGACCAGTTTTTTGTCTGAAACCAGTATGCTCCGATGGTGAGCAGCCATGACCCCCAGATGAAAAACTGGAGGAAGTTCATGATGATAAGCCGGCGCTTAAGTCCCATAGCCCTTACATGTTTGGATTGGTTAATCTGCGAATATAGCAAGGTATTCCGTACAGCGGAACGGCACCGTAAAAATGTTGAAAAAAAGAGATGAGGTCAGCAACCCTGCCAGTTCAGATG
>JBHEOU010000185.1:0-3721 GCA_046260645.1 Bacteroidales bacterium
GTATAACCGCAAGGCCGGAGGCGAACTGGAACTGCTCCCTGAAAGACATGTTGACACAGGGATGGGCTTTGAGCGTCTCTGCATGGTCATACAGGACAAAAAGTCAAATTATGACACTGATGTCTTTCAGCCGCTTACAGCAGCTTCAGCCGCTGTGACTGGCAAGCCCTACGGCATTAAGGAAGAATGGGACATAGCCCACAGGGTCATCTCCGATCATCTCCGCACCGTCTCTTTCTCCGTGGCTGACGGTCAGCTGCCCTCCAACAACAAGGCGGGCTACGTCATAAGGAGGATACTCCGCCGCGCGGTAAGACACGGTTACACCTCCCTCGGGATGAATGAACCCTTCATGCATAAGCTTGTGCCTGCCCTGGTTGAATCAATGGGCGGCCACTACCCTGAGCTCACGGCCCGGCAGGAGATTATAACGAAGGTCATCCGTGAAGAGGAACAGGCGTTTCTCAAAACGCTTGGCAAAGGACTCAGGATGATAGAGCGAAGGATGGAAACACTCAAAAAAGAAGGCAGAAACCTGTTTCCCGGCAGTGATGCATTTGAACTGTTTGACACCTATGGCTTCCCGGTTGACCTCACCCAGCTGATACTGAAAGAGAACAATATGACTCTCGATGAGGAGGCCTTCCGGATTGAGCTCAACGCCCAGAAAGAGAGATCGAGAGATAACGCAGCCATAACCGCAGGTGACTGGATTGTAATTCATGATGTTGAAAACACTCTCTTCACCGGTTATGACCGGAGAGAGGACACCGTCAGGATAGCCCGCTACAGGAAGGTAGTCTCCAGGGGCAGGGAAGCTGTCCACCTGGTCTTTGACAGAACACCCTTCTATGCCGAATCGGGAGGCCAGACAGGCGACAAGGGTTATATCTCCGCCGGCGGCGAGAAGATCCTTATCACTGACACTGTCAGGGAGAACAACCTTATCATACATATGGCGGAGAAGGTGCCGGCCAATCTCCCGGAAAAGTTCACTGCCGTAGTCGATAGTGAAGCCAGACAGGATACGGCCAACAACCACACCGCAACTCATCTGATGCACCATGCTCTCAGGGAGGTACTGGGGAGCCATGTCGAACAGAAGGGGTCACTTGTCACACCCGAAAGACTCAGGTTTGACTTCAGCCACTTCAGCCAGGTCACCCCGCAAGAGCTGGCTGCCGTAGAGGAGAAGGTCAATGAGCTGATCATGAGGAATATCGCTTCAGAGGTCCATGATGATACTCCGGTTGATGAGGCAATGGCCATGGGAGCCATGGCACTCTTCGGAGAGAAATACGGCGAGAGGGTCAGGGTGGTGTCGTTCGGAGAGTCAGTGGAGCTGTGCGGCGGCACACATGTTGAAAGCACCGCACGGATAGGTCTCTTCAAGATAACCTCTGAAGGCGCCGTGGCCGCCGGCGTAAGGAGAATCGAGGCAGTGACCGGAAGAAAAGCCTTTTCGTATATAAGTGAAAAACTGAAAATGCTCGATGAGATCACACTTATGCTCCGAAGCACGGGCAATCCGGCAGTCAATATCTCAAAGCTGATGGCTGAAAACGCATCGCTCAAAACCACCATCGAAAAGATGCAGATTGAAGCAGCGACAGCGGCAAGGAAGGAACTGACGGCAGGAGCCGTCACTGTCGGCAGCTGCCGAATCTATTCCGGCGTGCTGGAGAGGACCCCCGCAGAGACACTGAAGAGTATAGCCCACCAGATCAGGCAGTCGGACGCAGGCAGCATAATTATAATAGGGGCGGAGAACGAGGGGAAGGCATCACTGGCAGTCGGACTGGGAGATGAGGCCATCACAATATCTCATCTGAACGCCATCGAGATGATCAGGGCGGTGGCCGCTGAGATAAGCGGAGGAGGCGGAGGACAGCCCTCCCTGGCCACCGCCGGAGGAAAGAGGCCTGAAGGCCTTCATGAGGCTGTGGCAAAAGCCGTGGGGCTGGCAAAAAAGATGCTGTAAAACAACGCGAAACTATTCGGAATTTATACCATTGCATCACTGATGCTGAAAAGATATAGATGGAAGTTACCAGAACCTTTGACCTTATAGACTGGGGGAACAAAGTCTATCCGCGTGTGGTGATGTTCGGAGGCAAGCACGGAAACGAGTGGATCACTTACTCTACGGAAGCCATCAGGGAGCTCACTGACCTGTTCAGCTGCGGGCTGATGTCGATGGGGTACGTCAGGGGCGACCACATAGCCACCATCACACCCAACAAGGCAGAATGGAACATCGTTGACCACGGGCTCTCACAGGCCGGCATGGTCCATATTCCAATCTACCCTACCATTGGACATGAGGAATATGCATTCATCCTCGAACACTCGGAGGTAAAAGCAGTAATTATCGGTAACAGGCAGATTTACAGTAAAGTCTCTCCTGTCATATCAAAAATCGCCGCCATCAAAGGCCTCTATTCTTTTGACAAGGTGAACGGACTGCCAACGATAGACGATATTATCGAGGAGGGAAGAAGGAACAGGGATCGGTTCATGCCTGAGCTGACTGCCATCAGGGATTCAATCACGCCTTTCGATCTCGTTACTATAATATATACATCAGGCACCACAGGCCACCCCAAGGGAGTCATGCTGTCACACAACAACCTGATGACCAATGCAATATCCACAAGCACCGCCCATGAGTTCGGACTTGGCTACAGGGCTTTGAGCTTCCTCCCCCTCTGCCATGTCTACGAGAGAATGATGAACTACCACTTCCAGTATAAGGGAACCAGCATCTACTATCTCGAGAATATGGGTATTATCGCAGACACAATGCGTGAGATCAGGCCTCACATTGCCAATACGGTGCCCCGTCTTCTGGAAAAGATCTACGATAACATCATCAACAAGGGCAAGCACCTCCCATGGCTCAGCAAGCAGGTATTCTTCTGGGCAGTGATCCTGGGACTCAAATTCAGGCTCACCGGGAACAGCAGGTTCTACAGATTCAGGCTGGGCATTGCCCGCAAGCTGGTGTTCAACAAATGGAAAGAGGCTCTCGGCGGAGAGCTTCGTGTCCTCGTCTCCGGTGGCGCCGCCCTGCAGTCGAGGCTCGAACGAATATTCTGGGCTGCAGGCATACCCGTTCTCCAGGGATACGGACTCACCGAGACCTCTCCGGTCATTGCGGTCAATCCCTTCCGCATTCCTGACATCAGGTTCGAAACGGTAGGTCCTATCCTTGAAAATGTTGAAGTGAAGATAGCCGGCGACGGTGAGATACTCTGCAAGGGGCCGAATCTGATGATGGGTTATTACAAGGCCCCGGATCTTACAGCTGAGGTAATCGATGAGCAGGGATGGTTCCATACAGGCGACATAGGTTACATTGAGGATGGCACGTTCCTGAAGATCACTGACCGTAAGAAGGAGATGTTCAAACTCTCCGCAGGCAAATACATATCGCCCCAGGTGATCGAAAACAAACTGAAGGAATCGTTCTTCATTGAACAGGCGATGGTCATCGGTGAAAACGAGAAATTCGCCAGCGCACTGATCTCACCGAACTTCATATTCCTGCACGACTGGTGTTCGAGGCACAGAATACAGTACCGTGACAACGGCGAACTAGTTGAGTTGCCTGAAGTGATTGAGAGGTTCGGTCGCGAGGTGCGTGAGATGAACAGGAGCCTCGGAGAGTTCGAGCAGATAAAACGGTTCAGGCTGGTTACCGAGGACTGGACCCCCCAGA
>JBHEOU010000186.1:0-3318 GCA_046260645.1 Bacteroidales bacterium
ATCCGGTCAATACCACCGACGACGACCTCTTTTTCACCCCGCTGGGCACAGGTGACAGAGGTTACTACTCCAGGTTTGACGATGAGGGATATGGCCGCATGGATCTGTTCAGCTGCGATATCTACTCGGAACGTAATCCACGTAACTTCATAGTGACGGGGAGGGCATCCGTCAGCAACCTGCTGGCTGAATTCCTTGAACCGGTAAAGGTCACAGCTGTCAGCAATACCAATGCGTCACCTGTGATCACAGCCCTGACCAACCCCCTGACAGGCCTTTACTCATTCAGGCTTCCCCATGGAGTCTACCGTTTCACCTTTAATTCTGAAGACGCTGAGACCTTTTCGCAGAACATTGAGATACCGGTCAGTTACGGTGGCGACACTGTGCGGATCGAACCGGTAATCCTGGAAGAGACGGATTTCTCAGCCCGTCTCAGGCTGTTGTCAGACACTCTGCTGAAAGTCAACTCAGCAGAGCCAGTGAAGATAAACCTTATCGCTGAAGAGAGGTCCCTTCTTGATGTCGGGGTGCTTCCTCCCGACTCTTTATTGGCCGTGGAGCTGTTCATGATTACGGATTCAATATTCACCTACACCTTCCTGCCTGAAGAGGGTGAGAGCACAATTAGCTTCCGGCTCACCGACCGGTTCGGGAATGACACCGCGACAGTTGTCAGGGTTACCCGTAAAGATGTTTCCACACGGGCGGATAAACCTCTTTATAATAAAATCCTGCCAAAACCCGTTGGAGAAGAGGCAGATGAGGACAAAACTAAGCCAGCTGTCACACGAGACAGTTCAGATCTTTCTTCAGACCTGAGCGACAGAGAGGTATTGCCGGCAGACGAGGCCGGGGGGAGAAGAGACTGCCAGCTGTGGTGGCTACTGATTTTAACAGCTCTGATAATCTTCTTTTTCATCTGGAGGAGAAGAAAACGGAATAAAAACGAAAAAGATTAATAACATATTGAATATGAAGAGATTTGCGCTTTTGTTGTTCATTCTGTCTATAGGTTGCATCGCCAGATCACAAGACAACCTCAGGTTGCAGGAAGCCTTTTATGAGGCTGAGTACTTCCTGATGAGGGGAGACTATTCTGATGCACTTCCCTACTACCAGGGCATCTACGCTGCCATGCCGGAAAATGCGAGCATCGCCTTCCGTCTCGGCCTCTGCTATCTCAACATAGCCGGAAGCAAAAATCTTGCAATCGAATACCTTGAGAAAGCCTCGCAGAATGTCACGGCAAAGTACCGTGAAGGCTCCCTCAGACAGACCGAAGCACCCTATGAGGCAATTTTTTTTCTCGGAGACGCTTACAGGATAAACTATATGTTTGAAAAAGCGAAGGAAGCATATTCAACATACCGTGAAACACTCCTGCAGTCAGACATAGAGAACCTCATGTTCATTGACCAGCAGATTACCGCCTGCAATAACGCTCCTGCACTGATGGCTTCACCGGTTAAGTTCACCATAGAAACGGTTGACCATATCCTCAACGACAGCAGTGACAACTTCTTCCCTGTGGTCTCCTCTGACGGTAAATCGATTGCCTTCATGACTTCGATGAAATTCTATGATGCCATCATGTTCTCACGGATGATAAGGAATGAATGGACTGCTCCAGTAAACATCACTCCCCAGCTTCAGTCTGACGGAGATCATTACGTCTCATACATCTCGCCTTCAGCAGACATGATGCTTCTGTCAAAGGATGACAACATCAACAGCGACATCTGGATGAGCAGCTCTGACGGGACAAGCTGGGAACCCGTACGCAAGCTCAGGAAGGAGATCAATACGAAGTACTGGGAGGCTCATGGTTTTATCACAGAAGACGGAAAGACGATGATCTTTTCCAGTGACAGGCCCGGGGGCTTCGGCGGTCTGGACCTCTATATCACCAAACTTAACAAGGAGGGCGAATGGGGCAAACCGGCAAACATGGGACCGGAGATAAACACTTCATTCAATGATGACCGGCCGTTCCTGATAAAGAACGGCACAATACTCTTCTTTGCCTCACAGGGTCATTATAATATGGGCGGCTATGATATTTTCCGCAGTGACATGCAGTATAACGGTCTCTGGAGCAAACCGGTCAACCTCGGGTATCCGCTCAATAACCCCGACGACAACATTTTCTTTTGCCCTGCCGAAGATGGCAAGTCAGGTTATATGTCGCTTTCAGGAAGGGAAGACGGTGCGGGAGAAGGTGATATCTACAGGATAAGGTTCAAATAATGATTTCCAACTGTCGTTCATTATCCCGGAAGGTTTAATTTTGCATCAAACAGAAATATGGGAATAAGGGGAATATTTTTACTGACCGGACTGCTTGCACTGGTGCCGTTGAGCGGCCAGACGAAAAGCGAGATAAAGGCCATCTGGCTCGAGGCTGAGTCTCACTATCTCTATGGCGAGTATGAACTGGCCAACCCGCTCTACCTCATCCTCAATGAACTAAGGCCTGACAATGCCAACATCAAGTACAAAATTGGAAACTGCTACCTGAACATCTTTGATGAGAAGCCCAAAGCCATTCCTTTTCTGGAGGAGGCCGTCAGGAACACAAGCTATAACTCCAAAACAGGAAAACTAAAGGAGAAGAGGGCTCCCCTTGATGCCTATTTCTCGCTGGCAAACGCTTACAGGATAACAAACAGGCTTGACAGCGCTCTCAACACCTACCACTTTTTTAAACAGCTTATCTCTGAATCTGCAGAGATGCAGAACCAGGAGTTCGTCAACCAGCAGATACAGGCCTGCAATATTGCCTCTGTACAGATGAAGACACCCGTCAGTGTGCTTATCCAGCCACTGAAGGAATATATTAACCAGGGCTCCGTCAATGACAGACCCGTGATAAGCTATGACGGCAGCACAATGGCCTATACCGAACGCCGGGGGATTGAGAGCGTGGTCTATGTCACACACAGGCAGGGAGACAGCTGGAGTACTCCGACAGACATAACCCTGGAAGCCTCGATGGGGACCGACTGCCATACAACTTCGCTGAACAACGACGGAACGGAACTCTACCTGTTTAAGAATGACGACTATGACGGCAATATCTATATAACCAGGTTCGTCAACGGCAGGTGGTCAGCGATTGAAAAGCTGAACAGGAACATCAATACCAAATTCTACGAATCTCATGCCGCTATCTCTTCAGGCGGCGCAAAACTCTATTTCACATCAAACCGTGAAGGAGGGCTGGGAGAGCTTGATCTGTGGATGTCGGAGAAGGACAACACCGGCGACTGGGGCATCCCGGCGAACCTGGGGAATGTGGTCAACACACCCTATAAC
>JBHEOU010000186.1:3328-3667 GCA_046260645.1 Bacteroidales bacterium
ATATGATATCTTCCTGTCTAAACTCGCAGCCGGACAGTGGACCAGTCCTGTCAATATCGGTTATCCTCTGAGCACCACCGATGACAATATCGGCTTTCAGCCTTTCAAAGGCGGAGACTATGGTTTTTACTCCATCATGACAGGCTATAAGAAGAAGGAAATTACCCTCGTCACGTTTAATCCTGCCGAGGAGCCCAGAGACACGGTAACCATCAGCTTTGATCCTGCAGACCTTCCCTATATCACCCATGTTGACACCTCATTGCTCATCACCAATCTGTCGCTGAGAGATGTATCTGAAAGGGACGAAGAGATTGATCCCGAAGTACTCTATTACAC
>JBHEOU010000187.1:0-1359 GCA_046260645.1 Bacteroidales bacterium
CAATAAGATTGACCTTGTTGTGAACGGGAAACAGACCTTTCCTGCCATGCTTGACGCCATCGCGTCGGCAACGAACTATATTCACCTGGAGTTTTACCGGATAGAACCAGACACCCTGGGAACCGAGTTCAGGGATCTGCTGGAACGCAAGGCGCGTGAGGGTGTTAAGGTCAGGGTCATTTATGATGACGTGGGAAGCTGGAATATCCATAAACCTTACCTCAGGGAGATGAGAGCCTCCGGGGTGCAGATATTCCCGTTCATGCCTGTGCGGTTCCCGAGTTTCTCGAGCAAAATCAACTACCGGAATCACAGGAAGATACTGGTGGTTGACGGCAGGGTAGGGTTCGTGGGTGGACTCAACATAGCAGACAAGTATCTGCATGGCCTCCATGGCCTCCATGGCCTCGGGCTATGGGTTGATACTCACCTGAAGCTTGAAGGGGAGGCGGTGGTGGCTCTTGACCGGGTTTTTATCTCCGACTGGGATTTCGTGAGCGGGGAGGAGTTGAAGCCGGAGAGTTTCCTGAAGCACGTAATAAGAACCGGGAACCGGTGCCTGGTGCAGGTGGCTTCCAGCGGTCCCGACACCGACTGGGCGACGATAATGCAAGTTTATTTTTCTGCCATTGCTACAGCAAAGAGTTCAATTTATCTCACGTCTCCCTATTTCAGTCCTGATGAAAGCATACTGACAGCCCTTAAGACAGCTGCCCTGAGCGGAGTAGATGTAAGAATGATCTTCCCGAAACGCACCGATTCAATCATATCAAACTGGAACACCCGCTCATATATAACCGAACTGCTCGAAGCCGGGGTCAGGATATTCCTTTATGAGAATGGGTTTATCCACTCCAAATATCTGCTGGTAGACAGCGTTTTCTCATCGGTAGGCTCACCCAATGTTGATGTACGGAGCTTTGACCTCGACTTTGAAGTTACTGCTCTTATCTATGACGAAGAGTTTGCAGCCAGGCTGGGAGTACTGTTTGAAGAGGACCTTGGAAACTGCAAGGAGGTGGTCTTGCGGGAGTGGCTTAAAAGGAGCAGGGGAGAAAGATACAAGGAGTCTATGGCACGCATATTCGGACCACTTTATTAAGGTATCAGCTGATGAAAAAAATAATACTGACAATCTTCTACGCTATTCTCCTGGCAGGAATTACAATTACAGTGTTTCTGTGGGTGACCGTGCTCAGGGATAATGTCGCCGTTAACGGCGAAGTAAGGATTTTCATACCAACGGGATCATCGTTCGATGACCTGACCGAAACCTTCAGGGTCTCGGGTGTTCTCAGGAGCGAGCGTAACTTCACCATCACCTCCCGGCTAAAATCCTATGGCCGCAACGTCAAGCCC
>JBHEOU010000187.1:1369-3666 GCA_046260645.1 Bacteroidales bacterium
TAAATATGCTAAGGTCCGGAAGACAGGCTCCCGTCAATGTCACCTTCAACAATATCCGCACACTCAACGAGCTTTCAGGCAAGATAGGCGGTCAGGTTGAAACTGACTCAGCCTCTTTTTCGGCCTTTTTTGCTGATGAAAATAACTATATGGCCGAAGGATTTAACCGTCTGACAGTTATTTCAGTCTTTATACCGGATACATATCAGCTTTACTGGACAACTGATGCCAACGACTTTTACCGCCGCATGCTTCGCGAGTACAGGTCATACTGGAATGAAGAACGCACAGCGGCGGCCGATGCCATTGGCCTGACCCCCGCAGAAGTTTCTGTACTGGCCTCCATTGTTGATGAGGAGGCCTCCAGGGAGGATGAGAAGCCGCGCATTGCGGGAGTGTACATCAACAGGCTGCGTCAGGGGATGCCGCTGCAGGCTGACCCCACCGTCAAGTATGCTGTTAATGACTTCACTCTGAGACGTATATTACACAGGCACCTTGAGGTTGATTCCCCATATAACACTTACAAATTCAAGGGATTACCACCAGGGCCCATCCGCTGTCCGTCACGTTCGGGACTGGAGGCGGTGCTCAATGCTGAAAAGCATGACTTTCTCTATTTCGTGGCCAGGCACGATTCGTCAGGTTACCATCATTTCTCAAGAACCCTCGCTGAGCATAACAGGTATGCAGCAGCCTACCGGCGTGAGCTGAACAGGAGAAAAATATACAGGTAGAGACTCGGAATTATCTTATCGGGCTGTAATTGTTCAGGAACTCAATAATTTTCCTGGCATTCAAAGTGTTGTCAGCCACTTCATGGAGGACGCGGTCACGCTTTAACCTCATCTCGGGGGTGAAATCTGCCTGCATCAGTCTTTCTGTCATGCTGACCCATTCACCCGGATCGGAGGCGATGTTGCACAGGCTCTCAAGACGGGTGCCTGCAACCACAGGAGCGGAAGTGATTACGTGCCTTCCGGAGCAAAGTGAATTTATCAGTTTCAGCTTCATGCCTGAAGGCTGGGAGGCATTCAGAAGGCAGACCTGCGCGTTGGTGATAAGCTCACTCATCTGGTTCACTGACGGGTTAGGAATAACCTTCACGTGCTTCAGCGCCGAGGCAGCATGCATCAACTCGTCGGAAGGCCGTTTGCCGGCCAGTACCGTCTTATGCATCCATTTCACGGCCACCTCATCCAGGATGAAGCGGGCCGCCGCATTGTTCTCGGCTGTAGAGAAATCTCCGTGAACAAGTACATAATCACCTTTGCCGTTTGAAGAGCGGCACCCTTCTGCCGGGTGAAAGGGGCCCACAAAAAGGGAATTGCCGTATTTCGTCCGGAAGTAATCAGTGTCACCAGGTGATATGGCAAGCAGCAGGGTTGCCTTCCCCAGCTTCGGTTCGTAGCGCTCAAGTTTCCTTGCTTCAGCATTATAATAGAGCTTTCTGAAGGGATTTTTTTCGTTGGCTGCCAGATTGCGGTAATAGATATGCTCTATATTGTGCGTGCGAACCATTCTTATTCTGTCCGCAAGAGCCGGATGATCAAGTAAATGCGTAGTGTGCAGTCCCTCAAAAATCACCGGATTCCTGTCTGAGAGCAGATTATTGAGCAGCGATCCATTCCTGCGCGAGAGGACAATAAACGGCTCACGGCGGAAGATGTGAAACAGGTTCAGGTCGCGCTTGTAATAATGCACCTGAAGACATTCGCGCTCAAGAGTGCGTGAACGGCTCCGACCGTAGCTGAAACAGTGAAGGATCACACCTGCACCCAGCTGTTTAAGGGCTGAGATTTTGTAGAAAACATCCATAACCCCTCCGTAATCAGGCGGATAAGGTACATTGAAGCTGACCAGGTGTACTATTTTGCTTTCAGGAGTTTTGTCCATGCCCGGGATAACCATGCACAAACTTAGTAAAATAATTCTTTTGTATCTTTCATCCCATTTTATTGACGCAAAATTTGTTGCCTGTCATTCAGCGAACTATAATTGAAAGCCGTAATAGCAGTCATAAGCGATCTGTCGACTGACATGAGAGTGCAGAAGCATGCGATGTTTCTGGCGGGGGAAGGGTATGAGGTGACGCTTATCGGCAGGGAGACGGGCAGCCAGCTCCCCCTGCCTCTTCCAGGGGTGGATGCCGGAAGGATCAGGGTTCCCTTCAGAAAAGGGGTGGGCATGTATTTAACTTTCAATTTCTTCCTTTTCTGGCGACTGCTGTTCAGGCGGTTTGACCTCTGCCTGGCATGTGACCTTGACACCCTGGTGCCATGTTACATGGTGACACG
>JBHEOU010000188.1:0-2983 GCA_046260645.1 Bacteroidales bacterium
CAAGAACACACCAGACCGTCTTGAAAGAAAAAAATATAACCCGATTCTTAAAAAAATGACCCTTCACAGGGAGATAAAATAAAAACTGAATCATGGCAAAGAAAGTTGTTGCAACACTGAAGACAGGAACCGGCAGGACATTCACAAAATGCATAAAGGTGGTGAAGTCGGATAAATCCGGAGCTTACCAGTTCAAGGAGGAAATTGTTCATAACGATCACGTTAAGGACTTCTTTGGCAAGAAATAAGATCAGTTTTTCTGATTTTGCATTACAGGGAGACGCAGATAAGTGCGTCTCTTTTTTTAATTTTGGCGGATCAATAATTGTGTGATGGCACTATTCGGATTATTCAGGAAAGAGGAGAAAGAGATCCTTGACAAGGGTCTGGTGAAGACCCGTGAGAATGTCTTTTCGAAGCTCACACGGGCTGTTGCAGGCAAATCGAAGGTAGATGACGAAGTGCTTGACAACCTTGAGGAAGTTCTGGTGTCATCGGATGTGGGTGTTGACACTACCCTCCGGATAATAGAGAGGGTGTCACAGCGCGTGGCGCGAGACAAGTATGTGGGCACCTCTGAGCTTAATGCCATTCTACGAGAGGAGATTGCCGGCCTGCTTGAGGAGAACAGTAGCACTCAGGATACCTCGTCGGGCTTTGATGCCCCCCTGCCTGCCAGGCCCTACGTGATACTGGTAGTTGGTGTCAACGGGGTGGGCAAGACCACCACCATTGCCAAGCTGGCCTACAATTTCAGGATGGCAGGCCGGAGCGTACTGCTGGGTGCGGCCGACACCTTCCGTGCTGCAGCCATCGAACAGCTTAAAATCTGGTCGGAGCGCGCAGGTGTACCCATGATCAGCCAGCAGATGGGCTCCGATCCCGCCTCCGTGGCATTTGACACGGTCACCTCGGCCGTAGCATCAGGTACAGACATAGTCATCATAGACACAGCAGGAAGGCTTCATAACAAAATAGGCCTGATGAATGAGCTCTCAAAGATCAGGAGGGTCATGGAGAAGGTAATCCCCTCGGCTCCCCACGAGGTGCTGCTTGTCCTCGACGGATCAACGGGTCAGAATGCCTTTGAGCAGGCGAAACAGTTCACCGCCGCAACAGAGGTCAACGCGCTGGCCATCACAAAACTTGATGGTACTGCCAGGGGAGGAGTGGTCATAGGCATATCGGACCAATTCAGGATACCTGTCAAATATATAGGCGTCGGCGAAAAGATGGAAGACCTGAGGGTCTTCGACCGTTATGCATTCGTCGACTCACTCTTTAGCGACCGCAGCTCGTGAAAAGGAACAGGGTCAATATCATAACCCTGGGGTGTTCAAAGAATACCGTCGATTCACAGAAACTCATGCGCCAGCTTCTGGCCGGAGGCTACAGCGTCACCGCTGAATCATCTGATCCGGCCGACATTGTCATCATCAATACCTGCGGCTTCATCCATGATGCAAAGGAGGAGAGCGTTGACACTATTATTAAGCATGCTGAAGCATTATCGAGGGAGGGCAGAGGCAAGCTCCTTGTCATGGGATGCCTGGTGGAACGATACCGCAGGGAGCTGCAGGAGTCGCTGCCGGAGGTGGACACATGGTTCGGCGTCAACAGGCCCGGGGAGATCATAAGCCACCTGGGGCTCTCTTTCCATGAAGACCTTACGGGAGAGAGGGTCATCACCGGACCGCGTCACTATGCCTATCTGAAGATCTCTGAGGGATGTGACCGCACCTGTGCTTTCTGTGCCATACCCGACATACGCGGACGCTATCTCTCCACCCCGGCAGAGGAGCTTGTCGCCGAAGCCCGTTTCCTGGCACTGCAAGGGGTGAAGGAGCTGATACTCATTGCACAGGACCTCACTCTGTATGGCATGGACATTTATGGCCGGCAGATGCTGCCCGACCTGGTGCGGCAGCTGTCGGCGGTTGACGGTATTGAATGGATCCGTCTCCACTATCTCTACCCTGTTGATTTCCCATATGAGATCCTTGAGATGATGCAGTCTGACCCCAAGATCTGCAGATATGTTGACATTCCTTTGCAGCATATTTCGGACAACGTACTGAGGATGATGCGCCGCGAGCACGACAGTGCCGGGACTCGCCGCCTGCTGGGTGATATCCGCCGGATGGTGCCTGACGCTGCTGTGCGCACGACGGTAATCGCAGGCCACCCGGGCGAGGCGGAGAAGGAGTTCCGCGAGCTGCTTGCTTTCATCAGCGAACAGAGGTTTGACCGCCTGGGTGCATTCCGTTATTCGCATGAGGAGAACACCCACGGATTCCTGAATTACAGTGATGATAGACCCGAAAAAACCAAGGAGAGGAGAGTGGCCCGGATAATGAAGTTGCAGCAGGGTATCTCAGCTGAGAAGAATGCCGCACTGACCGGAACGGTCATGAAGGTCATCGTTGACCGGAAGGAGGGACTCTTCCATATCGGGCGCAGCCAGTACGACTCACCCGAGGTGGATCAGGAAATTCTCATCAGCTCCCGTAAAAAAATTGAACCCGGCACCTTCGTTGATGTAAAGGTTACCGGGTCCAGTGAATTCGATCTGTATGGTGAGACAGTCTGAAGGATTTGCGATTTGCGATTTGCGAATTTTGATTAAATCGACAATCGAAAATCTGAAATCGAAAATTCCTCTGCTACCTATTCCCTGTCTACTGACTGTTTTCCTCTTCCGCCGGCTCCTCCGCATCCTTTTTGGTGCCTACCCTGAAAGAGAGTTCCTCCTTGCCCTTGGTATAGCCGACGTTGATTAAGGCGCCCTCGGAGACCGAGGCCTTAATGATCACCTCGGCCAGCGGATCCTCAAGATACTTCTGTATGGCTCTCTTGAGTGGCCGGGCACCGTATTGGACATCAAAACCACGGTCAGCCATGAAGTCGCGGGCTGAGGCGCTAAGCTTCACCTTGTAACCAAGCGCCTCGATCCGGTCATACAATCCCTTGAGTTCGATATCAA